>CAIYWD010000194.1 GCA_903929815.1 uncultured beta proteobacterium | reverse complement strand
GGCTTCCAGCCGCTTCTAAATAAGCGGCTGGAAGCCGCTTCCACAAAACAAGCTGTCCTGGATAATGCACCTCATATGGCACTCATCACACTTATTGACGCACAATTGGCCTACGGGCATGTTCCCTTGCTTGATCACACCGGGTTTTCGCTGGAAAGCGCAGAACGGGTGGGATTGATTGGCCGCAATGGCGCGGGCAAATCTTCCCTGTTGAAAATTTTGGGTGGGCTGGAGAAGCCTGACGATGGTAGTCTGCAAGTGCAAAGCAACACGCGTATTGCTTATATGGCACAAGAGCCTCAATTGGACAATAACGCTACTGTATTCGTAGCTGTTAGCGCAGGTCTGTCAAGGGTTAAAGCCTTGATAGATGCTTATTCCTTAGGCCACAGTGACCATGATGCACTGCACAGTGAAATTGAGGCCACAGACGGTTGGAACTGGCAACAGCGTGTGAACGAAACCCTTCACCGCCTGAGCCTGAATCCTGATGCCCTGGTCAGCACACTTTCAGGCGGCAACAAAAAGCGCGTGGCGCTGGCACAGGCTTTGGTCACTGCACCCGATGTGTTGCTGCTGGATGAACCCACCAACCACCTTGATCTGGATGCCATTGAATGGCTGGAAGGCTTGCTGACAGACTTCAAAGGCAGCATGGTCACCATCACGCATGATCGCTCGTTTTTAAACAATGTTGTCACTCGCATCGTCGAGCTAGACAGAGGAAAACTGATGAGCTACCCCGGCAATTTCTCAGCCTATCTGCGTCAAAAAGAAGAACAATTGGCGCAAGAAGCTGTGATCAATGCCCGCTCTGACAAACTGCTTGCACAAGAAGAAGTTTGGATTCGCCAGGGTGTTGAAGCCAGGCGTACCCGTGCTCAGGGGCGAATCAACCGTCTGGAATCTTTGCGTTTGAAACGACAAGTACGCCGCGAAGTAGTAGGCAGCGTCAAAATGGACATTGCCAGCGGTGTGGCCAGCGGTAAATTGGTGGCTGAATTAACCCATGTGTCCAAAAGTTTTGGCCCATCAGAGGGTTTGGCACAGATCAACACGGTCGTTCGTGATTTTTCTGCCACCATTTTGCGTGGCGACAAAATCGGCCTGATAGGCCCCAACGGTGCAGGCAAAACCACGCTGCTCAAACTTATTCTGGGTGAGTTGGTGCCAGACTTCGCGCCTGCCAGCGCCCCTGCGCCCTCCCCTGGTCACAGTCCATGGGGAACGGTGCGTCAGGGCACGAATATCTCGGTTGCCTATTTTGACCAAATGCGCCAAGCTCTTAATCTGGACAGCACATTGGAGGATTTCATTAGTCCAGGCAGCGAGTGGATTGAAATTGGTAACCGCCGTCAGCACGTTAAAAGCTATTTGAGTGACTTTTTATTTTCGCCCGTGCGTGCTACTTCACCGGTACGCAGTTTGAGCGGTGGCGAACGTAATCGCCTTCTGCTCGCACGCCTGTTTGCACGCCCTGCCAATGTGCTGGTGCTCGATGAACCCACCAACGACCTGGATATTGATACCCTGGAATTACTTGAAGACCTGCTGCAAAACTTTGATGGCACCGTCTTTTTGGTCAGCCACGACCGCACTTTTCTGGATAACGTGGTCACCAGCACCATTGCCTTTGAGGGCGATGCCACGTGGCGTGAGTATGAGGGGGGTGTGAGCGATTGGCTGATTCAGAGTCAGCGGGCCAGGGATATCGCTAAATTAAATGGTCAAAAAGGCCTACAACCCAATACCAGTAAGGGTAAGCAGCTATTAAATCAAGAGCAAGCTACAGGCCGATTGACCAGTCAGACGACCCCAAAGGCGCGCAAACTCAGCTACAAAGAGCAGCGTGAATGGGAACGCCTTCCCAGTCTGATAGAAAGTCTGGAAGCCGAGCAACTGCAAGCCAATACGCTGCTTGCCGACGGCAGTCTGTACGCATCTGATCACGCATACGCCCTGACACTGGCTGTGCGCATTGCTCAAATTGACGATGAGTTGTTGACCGCATTGGAGCAATGGGATCAGCTTGAGGTCAAGGGGCCGTAAAAACTAATCAAAAGGTCTCAAAACCCGAATCAACGCTGGTGTTGGATGCCACGGGCTTGGGGGCTGCCAGATGCTTGGGAGCAGAGGTTATAGCGGTCAATGGGCGACTGGATGGTTTGCCAAGTCCTCTCACCGGAGCGCGATTGGGTGTACCCATGCTGCGTCTGGTATTGGCTTTGAAACCGGGGTTGGATCGTGTCATCGATGTAGGAGGCAGCCTGGTATGGTTCATGCCTTGCGCACCTTGGAATGCCCCCAGTTTGAAGACATTGACGGTTTGTACCAGTTCTTGTGCCTGACTGTTCAAACTGCCAGCAGCAGCAGCCATTTGTTCAACCAATGCGGCATTTTGCTGGGTGGCTTGATCCATCTGTGCGACAGCATCACCGACCTGCGAAACACCCAGGCTTTGTTCGTTGCTGGCAGCACTGATTTCGCCCATGATGTCAGTGACTCGTTTGATGGAGGCCACCACCTCCTGCATGGTGTTTCCGGCCCGATCAACCAACGCACTGCCCTGCTCCACCCGTTCCACACTGGTGTTGATCAGCGACTTGATTTCTTTGGCTGCTTCTGCACTGCGCCCTGCCAAACTGCGCACTTCACTGGCCACCACGGCAAAACCACGACCTTGATCACCTGCACGAGCTGCCTCAACTGCGGCGTTGAGCGCCAGAATGTTGGTTTGAAAGGCAATGCCATCAATCACACTGATGATGTCTGATATTTTGCGTGAAGCCTCGTTGATGCCCTTCATGGTATCGACCACTTTGGCGACCACTTCACCGCCCTGCATGGCAACAGTGCTGGCACTCATGGCTAATTGATTGGCCTGGTTGGCGTTGTCGGCATTTTGTTTGACCTGGGTACTGAGTTCTTCCATGCTGGCAGCCGTTTGCTCTAACGCGCTGGCCTGGCTTTCGGTTCTTGCAGAAAGGTCGCTATTACCCTGAGCAATATCACCACTGGCAGAGGATACACCTTGAGAATTTTGCCGAACTTGATGAACCAAACTGGTCAGACTGTCTTGCATGACTTTCATGCTTTGGAGCAAACGGCTGGTTTCATCCGAGCCGCTTACATCAAAATCAGAGGATAAATCACCCGTGGCAATCCGATCAGCCACTAGAACGGCCTGTTGGAGTGGCTGCAAAATGGATCGGCCAATACTCCAACTCACCCACGCCACCAGTAGGGCGCTGACGGCGCACAATAACCAAGCCATCCAACGCAACTGATCTGTTTGTTGTTCAACACGGGTACTTTGTTCTTTGAGTTGACTCAACTGAAACAAAACGATGCCTTGCATGCTGTCTTGCAACGCCAGACTGGCCTTGTCAAAATCACCCATGAGCGGATTGCCTTCAGTCGGACCCCCTCGAACGTAAGCCTCGGCCATACGCACACCGCTGGTGTAATAAGTATCAAAATTGGTGCGCGTTTTCGTAATTAATTCAAGCAGCGCTGTAGATGTGTTGCGACTCGCCCCGGCCTGAAGCCGGTCTAGCCCGACCAAAAGCAGATCACGATTCTTTTTGGCCTCTATAAAGCCATCACCCAAACCGTCCTGGGAACGAGTGGCGGAGACATCAGACAAAAACTGCTGTACTTGAACCACGTTGCGCTGCATCTCTTTGGCTTGCAGAACGCCATCCATATCCACATTGATAGCAGTGTTTATATTGGATTGCATATTCCCCAGGCCAGACCAAAGCCAGGCAGAAAAACCAATGAAAAACAACACCGGCAAGCCTGCTCCTAGTGTCAAACGCCAGGCAATTCCGAATTGCGACAGTAGCCAGTGGGTTGATGTAGAGGCTTGATGGGTGGCCATGACAGTTCCAATGTGAAATAATTTCAAAAAACGTAGCACACAATGCAATACCAGAGCGCGTTACAACCGAATTTCGTACAATTTTTGATGTAGAAAACTTTCAGTTAAGGATAGGGTCAACAATAAGTCCCGCATTTCGCCGCAGAGTTAAAGATGCGATGTTAGGCGCACATCGCGCAGTGTGGCCTAGCCACATAAGCGATTTGTAACGACGCAGTACGCCCAAATCCGACGATCCAAATGTACAACTTATTATTGACCATATCCCAAGCGCTTATTGTTAACCATATCCCTACTTGTAAATACCCCCACACACCGCTACGTCATCCAATTTTTCGCAGTACATTCTTTTGGGTTCAATTTTTCTACTGACAGGATTGGTGAACTTGTAATCTTGCCAGAAAGTACCCTTTGTCTTGGCAAGCTCTACACGTTCCCTGACAAAGGCTTTGCCATCAATGTCTTTCAAGTCGATCAGGTTCTTGCCAATCATTTTTTCATTGGCACCATGTGCATGTACCACGCCGTTTAGCCCATAGACGACTAGGTACAAGTCGCGATCATTAAATTGCCCTTTTTTATTGCTGATCTCAGCTAAGCCTTTGTCCTTACCGTTGGCTTTGATAAAGGCGACCCCTTTTTTGACCATGGCAACAGCCTCATCGGCAGTGGCTTTGGTTTGCGCTTGCGCCAGATGGGAATAAGCAACTGCGCAGATCAAACTGGCAAAAATAAAAGAACGTTTCATGATGACTCCTGTTAAAAAATTGAAAAACTAACTCTACTACTAACTTTCATGCCAATTTTGCCACCCCCGAATTATGAAACCTGGAAACTCAAACATCTTGCCAGCAGTGGGCAGCGGGTGCGTTTCAAAGTGATGTGGCGCAATACAAAAACCAAATCCCCCCTAACCCCAATGGCACTACCTTAAGGAATAAATCCATTGAAAACATAATATTAGTCATTGTAGAAGCGTAACCCGACATGCGTCGTGCGGTTATGTCGGTCACGACTTCATTCATGGGCTTGAGCAGATAGCAGCACTGTCGCCAACTGATTCACCTGTGTTTTTCCAGCGCCCTCTTGCACCATGCCCTGCAAAGTGGTCACATCCGCGATGACTTGCTGCATTTTTTTGCTATGGGCACTCCAGTATTTTTCCAAGTCTTGAGGGTTCTTTCCCCGAATGAGTACATTTTTCCATTCCTGAATGGCAATGGCGAAGTCGGTGGATAAAGCGGCGGCTTGTTTGTTGGCGATAACATACCTTCCAACATCGTGCTCGTAAACGCCAACGGCACGGGTCAGACTGGAAATTCCAAACAGACCGGCAATGAAAAGCAGCACTACAGCAACACCAAAAGCCAAAGGCAGTTTGAGGCTAAGTTTCATTCATCATCCTTACCGTTACCGAGAAATGTGTCATAAAAGTGAATACTACTTCAAATCGATGGATACCATCAAGGATCCCCAGTCTTTTTGTGGGTGATGCCATCTCGGATTTCTTTTGATGGGTGCGATTCAAAGATCAAATTTAACGTGACAGACATCAAAAAATAGAAAACTTATTGTGAATCAATTACCTGTCTTGTTATTGACTCTCATCCTGAGTTTAGGCACAGGCCATGCGCAATCTGTGGTGGGGGATGCCGTGATTTTGCGCATGAATGAAGCCTTTCAAAAGAACGACAGCCAGGCCTTGACCGAGCTTTTGCCTCGTGCAGAGCAGCATCTTTTAGCCCCGTGGGCTGCGTATTGGGAACTGAGAACACGGCTTGACCGTGCCAGCAACGTTGAAATCAATGATTTTTTGCGGCGTTATGCTGGTACTTATCAGGAAGACCGCCTTCGCAACGACTGGTTGGTGATCTTGGGGCAACGGCGCGATTGGACACGTTTTGCAGCCGTAGCTTCAGACTATCGGATGAATGATGACCGTGACGTGCGATGTTACGCATTGGCCATGAAAAGCATAGTGTCCCATGTGAACGTAGCAGATGAAGTCAAAGCACAGTGGTATGCGCAAAAAGATGCTGCCAGCGACGCTTGTGCCTTGGCAGCCCAAAGCCACCATGAAGCCGGATATCTGACAGATGCTGACATTTGGCGCAAGGCACGTCTCACCACAGAGGCCCGTCGATTCCCAGCCGCACGCCTGGCGGTCAGCATGGTGGCACCCCAGGCCAATGCGTTCTTGAAAGATGTACTGGACACGCCTGAACATTTTTTGAGCCGGGCAACACCCAATAGTCCACTGATGCAAGAACTCACTGTTTTGGCTTTGATTCGCCTAGCCGACAGCAATGTTGACATGGCTGCTCATCTCTTGACAAAACGCGCAGCCAAGTACCTTAGCGCGGCACAAAGATCCTGGGCGTGGGGTGTCATTGGCAAGCAGTCTGCATTGACCCACTCTAACAGCGCCCTGCCCTACTTCAGCCATGCCAAACTGGCCTTGATGAGCGACGAGCATTTAGCTTGGCTGGCACGCATGGCCATGCGTCATCACCAGTGGCACGATGCTCAAGATGCCATGACCGCCATGAGCACCGAGGCCGCCCAACAACCCACTTGGGTGTATTGGAAAGCGCGTGCCTTGTCACAACCCGGCAAAAACACATCCGATCGCAAAAAAGCACAAAATTTGCTGCGCAGCATTGCCGGTGGGAGTGGTTTTTACGAGTTGCTCGCACAAGAGGAATTGGCCCTGCCCATCACCGCCCTGCCCCGCCCTGCCCCTTTGACTGCGCTTGAGAAAAGCAGCGCCAAAAATAACCCTGGTTTGAAGCGTGCCCTAGCCGCGATAGCGCTGGGCTTGCGTGGTGAGGGCGTGCGCGAATGGAACTACACCACCCATTTGCATACCCCTGGTGGCATGAGTGACCGTGAACTACTGGCTGCTGCTGATTTGGCCTGTCAGCACGCCGTGTGGGATCGCTGTATTAACACGAGCGAACGCACCAAAAAGACGATTGACCTCAATCAACGTTACCCTATGCCGCACCTACAGACCATCATCCAACGCAGCCGTGCCGTTGGCATTGACCCTGCTTATGTTTATGGTTTGATTCGACAGGAAAGCCGCTTTGTCACCAATGCCCAATCCGGTGTGGGGGCTGCGGGTTTGATGCAGATCATGCCTAAAACGGCTCAATGGACGGCCAAACACATCGGCCTCACAGATTTCAAACCCTATCAGATTGTTGATTTGGACACCAACATCGCCATTGGCACAGGTTATCTCAAGCTGATTTTGGACACCTTTGCAGGCTCCATGCCCATGGCGGCAGCCGCTTACAACGCAGGGCCCAGTCGCCCTCGCAGTTGGCGCAGCACAGGGACGGCCATGGAAGCTGCCATCTGGATTGAAAGTATTCCATTTGCCGAAACCCGCGATTACGTCAAAAAAGTGATGGCCAACACCATCCTTTACGCTGCCAACATCACCAAAAAACCCCAGTCAATCAAAACCAGGCTGGGCAACATTGGCCCGCGTCCGTCCAGTATGGGCGAACGCATGGACTTGCCCTAATGCCCTAACCATGCAAACTTATCTGGTTGGTGGTGCTGTGCGCGATGCTTTGTTGGGTTTGCCTGTCAAAGATCGTGACTGGGTGGTGGTGGGGGCTACCTATGAGCAGATGACCGCTCAGGGTTTTCTGCCGGTAGGGCGAGACTTTCCTGTGTTTTTGCACCCGGTCACCCATGAGGAATATGCCTTGGCACGCACAGAGCGTAAAACCGCGCCCGGCTACCACGGCTTTGTGATGCACGCAGCGCCCGATGTCACGCTTGAACAAGATTTGGCACGGCGCGATTTAACTATCAATTCAATAGCTATCAATGCTTACTGCATAAGCCCAGAAGGCACTTTTGATGCTCAAAATTCAGGGGTTTTGATAGACCCCTTTTTGGGGCAACAAGACCTGCAGCGCAAAGTCTTTTGCCACGTCAGCCCTGCCTTTCGCGAAGACCCTGTTCGCATTTTGCGCATAGCCCGTCTTGCGGCACGCTTTGCAAACTTCACGGTCGCCCCAGAAACTAATGCCTTGATGCAAGAGATGGTCAAGATCGGCGAAGTCGATCACCTGGTAGCCGAGCGGGTTTGGCAGGAACTCGCCAAAGGGCTGATGGCTGCTACGCCATCGCGCATGTTCGATGTTTTGCGCGACTGCGGAGCGCTTGAACGCTTGTTGCCAGAGGTCAATTGTCTGTGGGGCATCCCTCAACGCGCCGACTACCACCCTGAAATCGACACCGGCATTCATCTGATGATGGTACTGAACATGAGTGCCGAACTCAACTGCCCCCTGCCGGTGCGGGTAGCGTGTTTGTTTCATGACTTGGGCAAAGGCACGACTTCCGAAGACATTTTGCCGCGCCATATCGGTCATGAAGAACGTAGCGCGACATTACAAAAAGGCATCTGCCACCGCCTGCGTCTGCCCACACCCTGCCGTGAACTCTCAGAGGTAGTAGCAAGAGAGCACGGCAACATTCACAGAAGCTGCGAATTCAGCGCGGGTGCATTGGTGCGATTGCTGGAGCGCTGTGATGCCTTTCGCAAACCACAACGTTTTACTGATGTATTGTTGGCCTGCGAATGCGATGCACGCGGACGGCTGGGACACACATCAGCGCCCTACCCTCAGCGTTTGCATTTGCTCAAAGCCTTGGCCGCAGCGCAAGGAATTGCTACCAAAGAGATAGCTACTAACGCACTGTCCACGGGCGTTAGAGGCCAAAAAGTCTCTGAACTGATTCACCAGGAACGGGTGCTGGCGGTGCAGGCTGCCATGTGAACGCTTGGCCTCCTTCACCCGCAGTCTCCAAGAGGGGGAAGTGAAAAGTGGGAAGCAAATCCCACTCCCCACTTTCCAGGATATAAAAGCTGAACATATTTCTGACCAACATCCTAAAATCGATCTTTTTTAACCACCGTGTCGAAATGTAAGCCGTGATGAATCATTTAAAAATCTCTACTCGACTGATCATTTTGATCAGTGTTTTGTCCTTGCTGCTGATCGCCATTGGCACGATGGGTCTTTTGGGCATCAGCCAATCCAACGACAAAATCAAGACCTTGCACGATAAATCCATGTTACCGGCCTTGATGGCAGATGAGTGGATCAATAAACTGGTACAAAACCGCTTGCAAGTTCTGCTGGCCTTCCAGCACGCGCCTGATAATCCGTTGGCATCCATTCACAACCATCCTACAAGTACCCACACGGACATCATTGCAGCCAATCGGGTCGAAACCAACCGAATTTTCACAAATCTGCAAGCGTTTGCTGACAGTAAAAAAGAGCAAGCACTCTTGGAGACGTGCCAAAACACTCGTACGCTCTGGCGCATCAAGTTTGATGAAGCAACCCAGGCTATTGGGGCTGGCAATTTCGGCTCTGTCACGATGGCTCAGTTTTTGAAGGCAGGTCGAGAAGAAGGCGAAGCCGCAGTGAATGCCATGCGTGCGTTTCGTGACTACCAGCTTGAACAAGCCAATGCCGCGTACACAGAGGCACAAGACCGTTACCATAAGATGACGATCTGGTTTGCAGTGTCTATTCTGATGGGTTTACTGGTCGCAGGTCTTCTGGGGGCGATCACGATTCAAACTTTGAGCCGTCAGTTGGGTGGCGAACCAGAAGATGCCGTTGCTGTTGCCAACAGAGTAGGCGCAGGCGATTTGTGCCTACAGATTCATTTGAAACCAGGCGATAGCACCAGCTTGATGGCCAAAATGAAAGCCATGCAGGCGAGCTTGAGTCAGGTTGTGTTGAATGTTCGACAAAGCTCTGAAAACGTGGCCATCGCCAGCGCACAAATTGCATCGGGTAACCAAGACCTCAGTGCGCGCACCGAAACACAGGCCAGTGCATTGGAAGAAACCGCAGCTACCATGGAAGAACTGAGCACTACAGTCAAACAAAATGCCGACCATGCACAACACGCCAACCAACTTGCACATACTGCCTGTACCACGGCTGTTTTGGGTGGCGAGGTTGTAGCACGAGTGGTCGAGACCATGAAAAGCATCAACGTTTCATCCAACAAAATTTTCGACATCATCAGCGTGATGGATAGCATTGCCTTTCAAACCAATATTTTGGCATTGAATGCAGCAGTAGAAGCCGCCCGCGCCGGCGAGCAGGGCCGTGGTTTTGCCGTGGTCGCCAGCGAAGTGCGATCACTGGCCGGACGTGCTGCCAATGCGGCTAAGGAAATCAAAACTTTGATTGGCGCAAGCGTAGAACGAGTGGAACAAGGCTCACTCCTGGTCAACGATGCACTCACCACCATGACCGAAGTGGTCAACAGTATTCGTAGCGTGACTGAGATCATGGAAAAAATCAGTGATGCTAGCCAAGAACAAAATCTGGGTGTATCTCAAGTGGGTGAAGCTGTAGCGCAAATAGACCAGACAACGCAGCAAAACGCGGCGCTGGTGGAAGAAATGGCAGCAGCCGCCAGCAGCCTCAAATTTCAGGCGAAAGAGCTATTGGATGCCATGGTCGTGTTCAAACTGCCCCATGACAAGACCCCCTTGACTGCGTAGCCTGGCAACAAACTCCATGCTAAACACTTCCCTGATCCGCCAAGCCTGGTTGCGCGCCCGTAAAGAGGCCAGTACGCTGGATGCCATTTTGTCGCAACAAACTGGCTTGTCTCCCAACGATATTTTGACAACGTTGGGCCAAACTTTTCATTACTCTGTTTGCCAGTTGGCGGGGGGCTGCGACCCCACACCTGCATTGGATGTGCTGGGGCTGCCAGACTGTAGGCGGTTGTTTGCTTTGGTGATGACAAGGCAGGGCAAGCATGTTTTGCTTTTTGTGAACCCAATCGATGACGATGTGCAGCGTTTAGCGGATGCCAAAGGCATTGACATCCGCGCTAGAGAATTGGTGCTTGAATCTGATTTGATGTTGGTTTTGGCACGACTTGAAGCTGCGGCCTGTGCATTGCCAGATGCTCTGGGACAGGTTTTGTCTGAAGCCTCCCGCCAGTCTGGTGTGGAAGAAATTTCGCTCTCACGCATTGATGAGACCGCAAGCCCCGTCATTCGCCTGATTAACTCTACCCTGTTTGATGCGATGGGCGCGGGTGCATCCGATATTCACCTGGAAGCTGCGGCCAGCGGGTTGGTAGTCAAGTACCGCATTGACGGTGTGATTGTGGAAGCTGGCCGGGTGCCGGGTGCAGAACTCAATGAACATGCCATTTCGCGCGTCAAGGTGATGGCAGAACTTGACATTACGGAGCGACGCACCCCGCAGGATGGGCGTTTTCGTGTGCGTATTCGCGATCGTGACATTGATTTTCGTGTGTCCATCATGCCAAGCGTTTATGGTGAAGATGCCGTCATCCGTATTTTGGACAAAGAACACTTGAGCGACCAGATGGCAGGTCTGACGCTGGACCACCTGGGCTTTGATGCCGCCCCCATGCGCATTATTCGCAATCTGGCCGCCAAACCGCATGGCATGTTGCTCATTACCGGCCCCACAGGCAGTGGCAAAACCACCACTTTGTATGCGGCCATTTCCGAGATCAACGACGGTGCCAGCAAAATCATCACCATTGAAGACCCCGTGGAATATCAGGTCACCGGCGTGTTGCAAATTCCGGTCAATGAACGCAAGGGGCTGACTTTTGCTCGTGGCCTGCGTTCCATCTTGCGTCATGACCCCGACAAAATCATGGTGGGTGAAATCCGGGACCCCGACACTGCGCAAATTGCCGTGCAAGCTGCACTGACCGGACATCTGGTGTTTTCAACGGTTCATGCCAATAATGTGTTTGACGTACTGGGGCGTTTTGAACACATGCAGGTGGATTCCTACACCTTTGTATCAGCCTTGAATGGCATCGTGGCCCAGCGTCTGGTGCGTGTGTTTTGCACCCATTGTTCAGGCACAGGCTGTACACAATGCAGGGGTTCAGGCTTCAAAGGCCGACGCGCCATTGGTGAATGCATGGTTCTCGATGATGAACTTCGAGAGCTGATCGCCACCCGTGCCCCTGTGCGCAACATCAAGGAAGCAGCCCGTTTGCGCGGCACACGGCTGCTGAGAGAATCCGCCCAGGACATGGTGAACTTGGGACTGACCAGCCAAGTGGAAATTGACCGTATTACTTTCGATGGAATGGGGTGCGTTTCAAAGTGATGTGGCTTTGCTTGGGTGCGACATCCAAATCCCCCCTAACCCCCTTTTTTC
>CAIYWD010000193.1 GCA_903929815.1 uncultured beta proteobacterium | reverse complement strand
GCACTAGATTCCCGCCTTCGCGGGAATGACGAAAATTCAACAACTTGCCTTCAGAACAAATTCACCCTGGATTGATTCGCATCCCCCTTTGTAATTTTTTGCAAAGTCTGCTCCAAGTGATTGATTTCCATAGAACTCGGTTCCGTCGAGGCCAAGGGGTGTCTAAACGGCTACGATTGAGCTGTTTTAGTTCAACTGTTGCCAACAATAAGATTCGTCATGGATTTTGCCAAATTCGGCTCCAAGGCTCGTCAACACTGCATAGATTGCTATCATTTTAATACCTTATCGCGCCTATGAAATCACTATTGGCCCCATTAGCTTCAGCTTGGCACCTGACCGAGATATTCAAAAAGTCAAACCTCTTTGCGGTCGGTGCGCTGCTCATCGTCGTTGCCGTGCTGGCAGCAGCCAGGTCCACGCATTACCTGCTTTTTCACACCATAGCCGAATTGTTTGCCATTGTGGTAAGCCTGTCGATTTTTGTGATGGCCTGGCTCAGCAGCAGGTACCTGTCCAACGGCTATCTGATCATGTTGGGCGGCTCTTACGCCGCTGTGGGGATGGTGGATGTTTTGCATACCCTGACCTTCAGGGGCATGAACCTGTTTCCAAATGTCACAACCAACCATCCCACCCAGTTTTGGCTAGTCGCACGCTTTCTGGAAGCACTGGCGGTGCTGTTCGCGCCTCTCGTCATTGACAAAAAAACCAACTTTTATCTGGTCAGTACCTATTTTGCGGCGATTGGAACTGCGGCTTGCATTGCCGTGGCAAACCAGTGGTTTCCTGTCACGTTCGTTGATGGCGTTGGCCTGACACCCTTCAAAATTTACAGTGAGTACGTCATCATCGGCATGCTGATCGTGGGTTTGGCCATGCTCTGTCGTTTTAAAAGTCGCTTTGAGCCACGCATCTTTTTGTTGCTGGTCGGCTCACTGGTGCTTGCGGTTATTACTGAATTTTGCTTCACTCGCTACGTCAAGTTTTTTGACTTAAACAATGAATTAGGTCACTACTCGAGGTTTTTGTCAGTTGCCTTGGCCTTCATGGCGATTGTTCTCTCTGGCGTACGCCAGCCTTTGGAACTTATTTTTCGGGAAATGGCGCAACACAAGCACGACCTTGATGCGCTGAATGCCAAGTTGTCTCTGAGCGAAAGCAACCTCACACATGCCCAGCGGGTTGCCAAGGTTGGCAGTTGGCATCTTGACATTGTCAGTCAGACCTTGATCTGGTCAGATGAAACTTACCGCATCTTTGGTATTCAACCTGGTGTTGCCCAAAACCTTGAGACCTTTGCCAGTTACCTCCCCGCAGACGACCAGGCTGCCGTTTTTGCAGCCTGGAATCTGGCCCTTTTGCGTCAACCCTACGACATCGAACACCGCATTCTTGTGGGTGATCAGATTCGTTGGGTCAGGGAAGTCGCCGAAATTACGTTTGCCGCAGACGGCACACCGCTGGCTGGCCTGGGCACCGTGCAAGACATCACCGAGCGAAAACTGGCAGAAGAGGCCATGCGTGAGAGCGAAGAACGCTACCGGCTGCTGTTTGAAAACTCGATAGAACTGCTCAAACAGTCGCAGTCGCTCGCCAACGAACTGCAAAGCCAGAAAGAAGAATTGCGAAAAACCAACGACCAACTTGGAGACAAGGCGCGGTTGTTGGAATCGCAAAAAATGGAAGTCGAAACCAAAAACCGTGAGGTTGAACAGGCCAAGGCTGCCGTTGAAGAAAAGGCAGATCAACTGGCCATCGCGTCCAAATACAAGTCAGAATTTCTGTCCAACATGTCGCACGAACTGCGCACGCCGCTCAACAGCCTGCTGATTCTGGCGCAGCAACTCGCTGAAAACCCACAAAGTCACCTCGATGCAAACGAAGTGAAATACGCCAAAACCATCCAGGACTCAGGCGAAGATCTGCTGTTGTTGATCAATGAAATTCTTGACCTGGCCAAAATTGAGTCTGGTACGGTGTCGCTGGATCTCTCGGTTGTGCCATTTGGCACCTTGCGTGACCAAATCGACCGCAATTTCAACCACATCGCACAAAAGCGCGGTCTTGGCTTTGACGTCCACCTGGCCAGCGACCTGCCATCAACGATCGTCACCGATGAAAAAAGGCTACATCAAGTCCTTAAAAACCTTCTGTCCAATGCCTTCAAATTCACCGAAAATGGGCGTGTGGCTTTGCGTGTAGCGCGTGCCACTGGTGGCTGGAGTCCTGACCTGGACACTCTAAACTTGGCCCGCGAGGTGTTTGCCTTTAGTGTGGAGGACAGCGGCATAGGCATTGCTGGTGACAAGCAGCGCCTGATCTTTGAGGCCTTTCAGCAAGCAGACGGTTCAACCGCGCGCAAGTTTGGCGGCACTGGCCTGGGGTTGTCCATCAGCCGCGAGATCGCGCACTTGCTCAGTGGCGAACTCAAGTTGAGCTACAGCGAGCCAGACAAAGGCAGTTGTTTTGTTCTCTATGTGCCGCAGTTGATCGCTGACACCGTCAGCCTGCCATCACCCATCGCCAAGCCGTTGAAGCAGTTTGACATCCCGTCCATACCCATCCAACTGGGGCGGGCGATGCGCACCTCAGCAGAGGAAGTGGTCGATGACCGCGCCATCATTTTGGGCGGTGAACCCGTCTTGTTGATCATCGAAGATGACACCGCCTTTGCCAACATCATCCTGGATGTGGCACACGAACATGGCTTCAAGGGCGTGATTGCAACGACTGGTTCGCAGGCGCTTGAACTCGCGCGCAGTTACTCGCCCGATGCCATGACTCTGGACATTCGCATGCCGGTCATGGACGGTTGGACCCTCCTTGATGTACTCAAGCGCGACACTGACTTACGCCATATTCCGGTGGATGTCATCACCGTTGAAGACAATGCACTGCGTGCGCTTTCCATCGGTGCTTTCCAGTTTCTCACCAAGCCGGTGAATCGTGAACAGCTCGGTAAAGCCTTGGAAGCCCTGCGCAGGTATCACGACCGACCCATCAAAAATTTGCTACTGGTGGCCGACAAGCAAGTGCAAAAAGGTACAGCAGACCTGCTCAGCAGCAGTGATGTCAGTATTCAGAGTGCCACCAGTGGCGAGACGGGGCTGGCGGCCATGCACAAACAAGCTTTCGACTGCGTGGTGGTTGGGGCAAAACTGTCTGACATGAGCGGCGTTGACTTTGTTGCCATCACGAACGAGGAGAAATCTCAGGTACCCGTTGTGGTGTACTGCAATGAACCGCTTGCACCCACTGAGCTTCTCACACTTGAAAAACTGGCACTGGTTCAGTTCAATTACTAATATAAACTATTTGTTTTCAATAATTTATACTTTTAACGTGATCGAAAAAACCAGATTTGACCAACATCTTCTTCTCGGCTTTGGCATTGCAAGGTGAAACAACTTT
>CAIYWD010000192.1 GCA_903929815.1 uncultured beta proteobacterium | reverse complement strand
GAATCAGGCATGGCACTCGTGGAAGCGGCATCTTGCCGCTTTGCCAGCGTCAGCGGCTGGAAGCCGCTGCTACATGACCACCAGCAGTGCCATTGTGCAATCTGAAGAACTTGCTTTTGAAATCAGCGAACCGTGAGATATAACTAATGCTTAAGCAGCTATCTTGGGACGAACTTTTTATGATACATAAGACAGCATAACAAAATCCTATTCAACTGAACCAGTGCCAACCGTGAGACGTACTAATCAAAATGGAATATCGTCATCCATGTCATCAAAACTGCCACCCGGCGGTGCAGTGGTAGCTGGTGGCTGAGGTGCGACGGGTCGAGAAGCAGGGGCAAGGACAGGGGCAGGCCGCGAATAGGAACTACTTTGACTTGCACCAAAACCGTCTTCATCACCCACCGGTGCGCCTGCGCCCTGACGGCTACCTAGCATTTGCATTTGGTCGGCACGAATCTCTGTGGTGTATTTTTCAATACCGTCCTTGTCAGTCCACTTGCGGGTGCGTAAGCTACCCTCAACATAAATCTGGGCACCTTTGCGTAAGTACTGCTCCACAATTTCGGCCAGACGGTAGTTAAACACAATGCGATGCCACTCGGTCGCCTCTCGCATTTCGTTGGTTTGTTTGTCTTTCCATCGGTCGGTGGTCGCAAGGGTGACATTGGCCACCCTATCACCGTTGGGAAATGTCCGAACCTCTGGGTCACGTCCCAGATTGCCGACAAGAATCACTTTATTGACTGAGGCCATGGGGTCTCCTGGTTATATAGCATGGGGTCATGATGGGTTGTGGGCATAACGCACACAAGTGAATTGTTAAGGATATGGTCAATAATAATTATTCATTTGGCCGTCAGAGTTAAAGATGCAACGCCAGGCGCAAATCAAGCAGTGTGACCAAGCCACATAAACGATTTGTAACAACGCAGGCGCCCAAATCTGACGAGCCAAATGCAGAACTTATTGTTAACCATATCCTAAGTAATGTCGCGTAACTGACTTGGAAAGTAATAACTGAACAAAGCAATAGCACCTTGCACCATCGAGAAATATGCAATGATAAACAGGTTTTGGCAAAAATTCCAAATCAGTTACGCATGATTATTTATCACACATCCCATCGTGGGTCAGTTGAGTTTATCCGTCTTTCTTGTGTGCCATGATCCTGGATTCATCAGTTGAACGCACCCGTGCCCGAGTGGGTTACTGGCAACACGTGGGGGTGTTGTCCCTCCTTGCTGTAGTAGATTGGCCGCGTCGTCACGTTTACCCAGATGCGCCGCCAGTAGCCCACTCGGGCGCGGTCAACTGAGGAATCTAGGAATTTAGGTTAAGCAAATAGGAATGCGATGGCGCCCAAATGTGCCGCAGTTTGCGCCAAACTGTCCTGCCACTGCCATGCCACATTGGACGCACTTGCCTTGATCAGACAGCCGGTAGTGATGGATGTTGTACCAGTCGCGCACGATGAGTGGTGTGTGGCAGCTTGGGCAATAAGTGCTGTCACCCTCGGTGTGGTGTACGTTGCCGGTATAAACAAAATTTAACCCCTGTTCCATGGCGATTTGGCGGGCATGGATGAGTGTGGCGGGTGGCGTGGCAGGCATATCGGACATTTTGTAATCCGGATGAAATGCTGAAAAATGCAGGGGAACGTCAGTGCCCAACTGCTGCCTGATCCAGCAGCAGATGGCAGTGATTTCTTCGTCAGAATCGTTCAGGCCAGGAATAAGCAAAGTGGTGATCTCAACCCAAACTTGCGTCTCATTTTTCAAATAAATAAGAGTGTCTAGCACTGGTTGCAGATGTCCGCTGGCCTGCTTGACATAAAAGTCCTCGGTGAAGGCTTTCAAATCAACATTGGCTGCGTCCATTTTGGAAAAAAATTCACGTCTTGCAAGAGCATGGATGTAACCAGCAGTCACTGCCACGGTTTGTATGCCCATGGCGTGACAGGCATCGGCCACGTCCATCGCATACTCGGCAAAGATAACGGGGTCGTTGTAAGTGAATGCTACGCTCTTGCAACCATGGTGTTTTGCTGCTGATGCAATGGTTTGTGGCGATGCACGATCCATCAAACGATCCATGTCACGCGATTTGCTGATGTCCCAGTTTTGGCAAAACTTGCAGGTCAGGTTGCAGCCTGCTGTACCAAATGACAAAACGCTACTGCCTGGAAAAAAATGATGAAGCGGTTTTTTTTCAATGGGATCAATGCAAAAGCCTGAAGATCGACCGTAAGTGGTCAACACCATTTGCTCATTTTGACGCATCCGCACAAAGCACGCGCCACGCTGCCCTTCATGCAATTTGCAGTCACGCGGACACAGATCGCACTGAAGGCGACCATCGTCGTTGATGTGCCAGTAACGGGCAGGGTAAGCTACGTCCATCATCCGCCTTCCTTCCATTTGCTCACGGTGTAGCGTTGCAGTTGTACACCTTCGTCCCAAAAATCAGGGGGCAGTCCAGCTTTGTGTTTAAGGTGTGCCATGAAAATCTGCGCCGTTGGCAATTGCTCCCACACCTGTGGCAAAAACGTGCTGTGATGATGTCCAAACCCAAAAACAACACCGTCCACGCCGGGTCTGAGTTGTGAGAGTGCATCAGCTTCGCTGGTCCATGCCAGGGGCTGCATGGCAGACAGCACCGAGATTTCCACGTCCGTCAAGTGAAGTTCAGCCAAAGTCAAAGGTGCAAAGCGCGAATCGTGCAAGGCTGCTGCCACGGCATTGGCTTTCACATCGGCCATCAGACTGCGGTGGGCTTGCAGTGAGCCAATGCAGCCGCGCAATTGGTGAGATTGGGTCAGTGTGACAAAACATGCCCCAGGTTCGAAAAGCCAGGGAGCCTCTTCAGACGCGTTCATTGTGCGTCCAAGCGCCGTAGAAATCGCTGCGCGGGCAATCGACAGCAAGACCTTGCCGTCAACATTTGAGGATGTGGCCTCTGGCGTTTTTGGCACGAACGCAAAAGAGGCATAACCCACTACGCGATCCTTGTCGCCCGCTGTATCGCCCGAGTTGCAAACTTCCAGCAGTTCAGGTTTCAGGTGAAAACGCCTGGCAGCGATGAGCAGTCCGTTGATGGGGGTGGCACCGCACGCCTGTTCGTGCGTCAGGACAGGTTGCAGTTCCATGATGTTGCGAACCGTTTTGCTGTCTTTGGCCTGAGCTTGTGCGTAAGGCAAAAAATGGGACAAATCAGAGCTGATGACTATCAGGGTCTCCTCCCCACCCCAAACTGTTTTTAAAACCTGGGCAACTTCGGTAGGCGTGGCATCACCCACAACCAGTGGCAAGAGCTTAAATTCGTCAAGAACAGATTGCAAAAAAGGGATTTGTACTTCGAGTGAATGCTCTTGTGCATGTGCAGCAGAACTGACCACCACCTGTGGCAAATCGCTCAACAGAGCCACAGCCCCCTGGTCTATCTCAACTGTCCCCAGGGGTGTCGCAAAAAATTGAACACCAGGCAGTGCCAAACCTCTGATGGGCACTCTGTGTGCAGGTCCCAACACCACCACACGCCGGATGACGTGTCGCACTTTGTAGAGGTGACGGTAAGCCGTGGCCGCGGTCGGTCCTGAATAGACATAACCGGCATGAGGCACGATGATGCACTTGGGATTCGTTGCAGAGGTGTCAGTGTCAGGCAGCCCCAGCATGGCCCTGACATCATTGGACAAGGCTTGGGCGTTGTCTGCATAAAAAGTTCCCGAAACTGCGGGGGGACGAGTGGTTTGCATGTAGGCCTCCAAATGTCAATCAAAGGTTGGGATATGGTCAACAGACCCTATCCTTAGAGAGTACCGCACTGACCCATCGACAAAAATTCCTGTCAATCCATGCCTCAGTTTGATGGATGAGTCGTTTGACCAGCTACTGCAATGGCTAATGCTATGTTTCCAATGAATTTTTATTTTGTATTTCTTAAAACTTCTATCTCTGGGACGCGATCCAAAATTCGGCGTGCTTCATCGACGGCCCCGGCTTCTTGCAGCACCAGCGCATAAAGGACGTGATCTGCACGTCTTGCATCAGGACTTGGTTGTTGTGCTTGCAAACGCTTGGCGATGGCTTGGGTCACCATATAAAAACTGGTACTGGCCAAGGGTTTACTGTTCGGATCGTTGGCCAAGGCAACGCTCCATTGGTAATGTTCGCCCCAATTCAGCGGCATCGGCGGTGTCACTGCGCCTGAGGGCTGAGTCACCTGAGTGCGAAAAATTTCTCGCCCATCCCCATGACGCAAAACGATGAGTAAGGCGCTGTCTGCTGTGGTGCGCCACAACAAAGTTGGCTGGTTGGAAATGACAGCGGTGCCATCGGTGGGTTCAAGGCGCGGTGTCAATGTTCGCATGACAACACCCCCTCGTTTAAACCGAGGATTTAAAGTAGAACACGCTTTGACCACATCTGCAGACAACTGACGCACTGAAGGCATGGCACCCTGAATGACCGTGATGTCATGCTGGTCCACCCTTAGTCTTGCGGGGCCAGCAAAGCTGTATTCGGACTTTGCTGCATGAACGGTTGCTACCATTTTTGAATTTTCGACCAGAATGACATCCTGGTCGGCTACCAAATAACTCAAGACGGGCAGAGTGACCCAGCTTTTCTGTGCGCCAGAATTCACGTTGACTTTGCCCTGCACATCCAAAACCAGCCCAACAGGCTCTGCACCTAGGCAACTGCCCGCCAAAAGTATGACCCATATCAGTCCTGCCACCTTGCCACATTGATTCATAAACAGCGAAATCATATTTATTTCCCTTTCGTGTCAGCCAACCCAAATACTTTCATTGCTGCGCGACCTTTGAGATGCGCCTCTTGCAGATCGATGAGATTCTCTGGGTATCCAAGCGCACAGGCAAAATCATCCGAGACAAGCATCGCATAGCCTTTTTCCTTGGTTAATCCTTCAAGTCGGGATGCCACATTGACCGTGTCGCCAATGGCAGTGTATTCGTTTTTTTCGGGTGAACCCAAGTACCCAATGACGGCTTCGCCTACGTGCAGACCTATACCGATACGAATGGTAGGCCATCCTGAATCCAACAGTTCAAGATTAAGCTGATCCACTGTTTGCAGCATCTCACACGCTGCGCTGATGGCGTATTTTTCAGATGATGGCAAGGCTCTCGGTGCGCCAAAAAATGCCATCACCCCATCGCCCATGAATTTGTCCACGGTACCATGATGCTTGTGAATGACTTTAGTGACCTTGGCGAAATACTTGTTAAGCAGCTCAATCACTTGCTTAGGGTGCATGTTTTCGCTCAAAGCGGTGAATCCACGAATGTCAGCAAATAGCACGCAAACGCGAAAACTCTGGCCTGCCAAGTCGGGTGCGATCTTGTGGGTAAGGATATCTTCAAGAACCAAAGGACTTACCGAGCCTCTAAACACCTGTTGCAGCAAATACTTTTCCTGACTTATTTTCCAGGCATTGATCACGGTTCGTGACCCTGCAGCCAGCCCCCCGATCAGTAGGGCATTGCCGGTCATTAGAAAAATATTGTGTCGTAGCAAAACGACGGATGCACAAAGCAGCAGGGTCACGAAACCTGCGTACAGGGCCATGGTGAATAGGGCACGAGGAACAAACAAGAGACAAAAACCCAGCAAGCAGAGGATCACGCCAACCATGGCATCTGGTTTGCTTATTGTGGCATTGTGAATGACGGTGCGCAGTGCCTGAGCATGAAACAGTACACCAGGCTGGTCGTTGGCATCTGCTTCAAAAGCCGCTATCGTGGCTGGCAAGGCTGTCCGATCTTCGTAAGGCAAGATAACGCCCAACAAAACCATGCGATGTGCAAATGTGGCGCGCAGTTTGTCATACCTTTTCTCATCAAAATCACGCAGTACATGGTGTAGTGAAATATAGCTCAGGCTTTTGCCTATGGCAAAGTTCACCCATCCCAAGTCCGATGCCAAAGGTTGAGCCAAACTATCCGCCATTGCAGCGTAAAGTGCAGGCACACCGTCGGGCTGACATGTGGTGCCGGGCAATCGTCGAAGAACGCCATCATCATCAGGGCAGATCATGAGCGACGCAATATGGTTTGCAGATGCTGCAAAGTCAATGTACAAAGGCCGAAAGCCCGCATAAGCTGGATCCCATGATGTGCCAAGCACCAACCGCGTTCTTTGCTGTGCTGCGCGCAAGCCGCGCAACAGCAAGAGGTCTAAATTGACATCTCTATGGTCAGTCCAGGTGAGAAATCGAAAACTTTTCTCAGGCAGGACAATATCCATGCCCACACTCAGCGGCTGAGCTATTGCCATGGCTTCCAGAAATTTTCCAAGATAGGCGTGTCCCAGAGTCAAAGGCTCTGGAATGGATCGCAAAAACTCTTCATCAATGCCAACGACCAGCACGTTTTCATCGATGTTTTGCGGAAAATACTGTCGCAAAACTGCACTGCCCACGTCAAAGACAGCATTGTCAATGCGGCTTCCCAGGTTTGCCACTTGAACAAAAACGACTGCACATGCCAAGACAACAAAAACAAGTCGCATAGCGAATTTCAATTGAAGATGTTCAGAGCCATATCTCATCCTAATCCTGATCGGGTGCGATTCGGGTGCGATTCAAAGTGATGTGGACGCTGCAATGTTCCCTTGTCAAGCTGCACGAACTTGAGTGAGTTTTTTGGTATAACAAATCGGCCTCTAGCGCCCGTCCTGCTTGCATAGTTAGCTATTTTTTTAATAGTAAAAATAGGCAAACACATTCGCCAAACTCGTCTCCTTATGCGGCCAAGTTGGCTTCTCCACATCACTTTGAATCGCACCTGATCCTAATCCTGAGTTGCCATCAAAATAGCTGGACTGTCGCCAAACGGCGCATGATTTGTTGCACGATGTCGGTCTGCATGTCGCGGTAGAGCAAAATTTCTTCAGCCTCCTTGGCAAGGGCGGCGGACTCGTTGTAGCTGATGTCACGCTGCTGCAAAATCTCATTTTCAGCCCATATCTCTCGGCCTTGCGGCGTGGTCAGACTGAATTTGACACGGTTGCGCAACTGAAATTCGCGCACCTGACCTGACGCATTCACCCCCACCACTGTTTTTTCTCGCTGCTCGCTCAACACGTTCATGACCAATTGAGCTTGCGTCAGCGGATCATGGGGTTTGAGAACGTTGACCGCGCTGCCCAAGGAACGCCGCAGTTCTTGTGCCACGGCACTGCCCGGGTAGGGCGTGATGGCAATGCTGGAGAAGGCGAATGCCAGGTTGCCGCGCAGATGAAAGCCGCAGCCCGTCAATAGCCCTAACACCAAAAATGCCCACACCAGACTTTGTTTGGGCATGCCCCTATTCTTAATGCTGACAAGACAAAACTTCATGGTCACAGCTTACCTTACACCACCAGATTGACCAGTCTGCCCTTCACCACAATCACCTTTTTGGGGATAGCCCCCGGTGCCAATCTTCTAAAAACCTCGCTGTGGATGGCCGCCTGCTCAATGGCTGTGGTGTCGGCGCTTGTACTCACCATGATAGAGCCGCGCAGTTTGCCATTGATTTGCAGCATCATTTCAATGTCATCTTGCACCAGGGCCTGTGTGTCCACCTTGGGCCAGGGGGCATCGAGCAGATCGCCCATCAGATGGGCATAACCCAACGCCCTCCACAAGACGTGGGCAATGTGCGGGGTAACAGGGTACAAACAGCGCAACAAAATAGAGAAACCTTCCATCAGCGCCTCTTTGGCACCTGCGCTGTCTGTGGCCTTGAAGTCATCAAGCGCGTTGATCATTTTCATGACACCGCTGACGACTGTGTTGTATTGCATGCGCTGATAGTCGTTGTCCACTTGTTTGAGAACACTGTGAATGGTGCGCCGCAATGCCTTGGCTTCAGTGCCAAAATTTATATCAAAAAGGGCTGTAGCGCCCGCCAGGCTTACGTTAGTAACTATGTTATCAATAGCAGATAGCTTGACGGCAAAGTTCCAGACGCGACGTAAAAATCTGTAACTGCCCTCAACTGAGGCATCGTTCCATTCAAGCGTGGCTTCAGGCGGGGCGGTGAAGATGGTGTAGAGGCGTGCTGTATCTGCACCATACTTTGCGATCAAATCCTGTGGGTCCACCCCGTTGTTTTTGGATTTTGACATGGTGCCTATGCCTTCATAGTCAATAGGCGTACCCACAGGCAAATCTCCCACGGCATGAATGAGCCTGGCACCCGTGACTCTGCCGGCTTCATCGCTGACCTGTTCTACGTCATGCGGCCAGAAATAATCCTTGCCACCTTGGTGGGTGCGGCGTGAATAGATGTGGTTGAGTACCATGCCTTGGGTCAGCAGTTTTGTGAAGGGTTCGTCCACTTTGACCAAGCCCATGTCTCGCATGACCTTGTTCCAAAAACGTGCATACAGAAGATGCAAAATGGCGTGTTCAATGCCGCCAATGTACTGATCCATCGGCATCCAGTAGTCTGCCCCAGCGCCGACCATGGCCTGGTCATTGTGGGGGTCGCAGTAGCGCATAAAGTACCACGCGCTATCGACAAAGGTGTCCATGGTGTCGGTTTCACGTCGCGCTTTTTTGCCGCAAAGGGGGCAAGTCACACCCGCATGAAAGCCTTCGTGACGGTGCAGTGGATTGCCAGAACCATCAGGAATGCAGTCTAGCGGCAATACCACCGGCAGGTCTTTTTCGGGCACGGGCAAAGCACCGTGTTCGTCGCAATGGATGATGGGAATGGGGGTGCCCCAATAACGCTGGCGCGATATACCCCAGTCGCGCAGCCGCCAGGTGACTTTTTTCTCGCCCAGCCCCAAGGCGGTCAAGTCAGACAGAACGGCCTTGACACATTCACTAAAAACCAGCCCATCATATTTGCCCGAGCAGATGGCGACACCGCTGCCTTTTTCGGCATACCAGTCTTGCCAGACCGAAGTATCAAACGCCTGATTTGCCACACTCACGACTTGCTGAATGGGAAGTTGGTATTTCAAGGCAAAGGCAAAATCGCGTTCGTCATGCGCTGGCACGCCCATCACAGCACCATCGCCATAGCTCATCAGCACATAGTTGCCTACCCACAGAGCCACAGGCTCTTGCGTCAAGGGGTGTGTGACAAACAGGCCGGTGGGCATGCCTTCTTTTTCCTTTTGGGCAAGTTCGGCCTCGGTCGTCCCGCCTTTTTGGCACTCTTCAATGAACGCTGCCAGCGCGGGGTTGGAAGCTGCTGCGTGCGTGGCTAAGGGATGCTGTGGAGCGACTGCGCAAAACGTGATGCCCATGATGGTGTCGGCGCGGGTGGTGAACACAAACATACGGCCATTGCCAATCAAAGCGCCATCTGCACTTTGAATGTGATGCGTGAAGGCAAAGCGAACGCCTTCGCTTTTACCAAGCCAGTTCTCTTGCATCAGCTTGACGCGATCAGGCCAGCCGGGCATGTTGTTGCCGGTGACATTGGCCAAAAGTTCTTCAGCGTAGTCGGTAATTTTGAGGTAATAACCCGGAATTTCGCGCTTTTGAACCACAGCGCCTGTGCGCCATCCCTTGCCGTCAATCACCTGTTCGTTGGCCAGAACGGTTTGGTCAATGGGATCCCAATTGACAATTTGGGTTTTGCGGTACGCAATGCCACGTTCGAGCATCTTCAAAAACAGCCACTGATTCCACTTGTAATACTCAGGCGTGCAGGTGGCAATCTCACGGCTCCAGTCAATGGCCAAGCCCATCGCATTCATTTGTTGGCGCATGGTGGCAATGTTGTCAAACGTCCACTGGGCAGGAGGCACACCGTTTTTCAGCGCTGCATTTTCAGCAGGCAAACCAAAAGCATCCCAACCCATGGGCATCAACACGTTGTAGCCATTCATGCGCAAATAGCGTGTGAGCATGTCGTTGATGGTGTAGTTTCGCACATGGCCCATGTGCAGCTTGCCGCTGGGGTAAGGCAACATGGAACAGGCGTAAAACTTCTTTTTAGGCTGGCCTTGGGCATTTTGTGCGTTTTCGGTCACGCGATAGGCATCCATGGCCTGCCAATGTGCCTGCGCTGTTTTTTCAATGTCTTGAGGGAGGTATTTGTCTTGCATGGCAATTCATCGTGGTGGCTTAGGATAGGGTCAACAATAAGTTTTGCATTTGGCCGTCAGAGTTAAAGATGCAATGCCAGGCGCAAATCGTGCGGTGTGGCCCAGCCACATCAGCGATTTGTAATGACGCAGTGCGCCCAAATCTGACGAGCCGAATTATGAGACTGTATTTTCAAATAAGGTGTCAAGTTGCTTGTAATCCACACGCTGCATCAGGTGTGTATAACGATCAATGCGATGCCCCGGCCCTAGGGGTTTATCAATATCTGACCATGTTTGAGCTGGGATATTCAACAAGGTTTCTACCTTTTGCGCTGTCAGGGGCAGAACAGGCTTTAAGTAAATGGTCAGTAATTTGAAAGCATTGAGTGTGAAATGGCAAACATCGTTCAAATCAACAAGACGATTATCTTTTGACAAAACCCAAGGTTTATAAGTATCAAAGTTTTTGTTTATCAAATCCGCCAGTTCCATAATTCTACGCAAAGCCTTGCCATATTCAAGTTGTTCATACAACGTTGATATCTCCTCGGCTGCTCCTCGAAGAGTTGTCATGATGTGAGCTGAACTTGTTTCCAACGGGGAAGGGTTGAACTCCAGTATTTTCCCATCAAAATGTTTATGAACAAAACCAACGACCCTGCTGATGATGTTGATGTATTTTCCAATTAAATCACTATTGACGCGCGCCATAAAATCGTCGGCGTTAAAATCAATATCCTCATTGTGTGCTGACAGTTTGGTTGCCAAATAGTAGCGCAACCACTCCGGATTCATGCCAATACTCAAGTATTTAAGAGGATCAAGTCCGGTGCCCCTGCTTTTGCTCATTTTCTCGCCATTATTTACCGTCAAAAACCCATGCACGAAGATGTTGTCTGGTGTTTTTCTACCACTGAAATGAAGGGTGGCAGGCCAAAATAAAGTATGAAAAGTAATAATATCCTTACCAATAAAATGGTATTGCTCCAGTGCGGGGTTGGTCATGTAAGTGTCGTAGTCCACTCCACGGCTTTCCAACAAGTTTTTCAGCGATGCCAGGTAACCAATAGGTGCATCCAGCCAGACATAAAAATATTTACCCGGTGCATCGGGAATCTCAATCCCAAAATAGGGCGCATCACGGGAAATATCCCAATCTACCAACCCCACACTCGTAGAACCATCCTGGTGGGTATGTTGGGTAAACCATTCCTTGATTTTGTTGGCGACTTCGCTTTGTAACTTGCCGTCTTGCGTCCACTGGCTCAAAAACGCCACACACCTGGGATCGGACAATTTGAAAAAAAAGTGCTCCGACTGACGCAACTCAGGCTTCGCGCCTGACAACGCAGAGTACGGGTTCATCAAGTCAGTGGGGGAATAAACAGCACCACAGGCCTCGCAGTTATCGCCGTATTGATCTTTGGCGTGGCATTTGGGGCACTCACCCTTGATGAAACGGTCTGGCAGGAACATGTTTTTTTCCACGTCAAAAAACTGCTCAATGGTGCGGGTTTCTATCAGCGACCCCGTCACGTTGTCACGCAGGTCACGGTAAATCTGGCGTGCAAGTTCGTGGTTTTCAGGGCTGTCCGTGCTGTGCCAGTTGTCAAAACCGATGTGAAAACCATCCAGATAGGGTTTGCGGCCGGCTTGGATGTTGGCTACAAACTGCTGCGGTGTGATGCCCGCTTGCTCGGCTGCAATCATGATGGGCGCACCGTGGGTGTCGTCAGCACACACAAAGTCGACAGAATTGCCCATCATGCGCTGGTAGCGTACCCAGATGTCAGCCTGGATGTATTCCATGATATGACCAATGTGAAACTTGCCATTGGCGTAGGGTAAAGCAGTGGTGACAAAAAGTTGGCGTGGCATAGTATTTGAATTTTCAATAACAGGGTAAGGACGGGGTCAACTTTGCCATTTGATGGGCAGCGTCGCTTGAGCTGTAGTGCTTTGTCCATGGGGACGAAGAACCTGCTCGTTGTTTACTGGACATGGGTCTGCACTCATGGGGCGTATGCTAGCGGAAAATAACAGTGGGTCACAAATTGTTTTTGAGTGCTATTGATTTGGCAAAGTGTTGCTGGTATCCATTTGCGTTGTTGTCTTTGGCGCCAACTGACTGACCGTTTCCCGCGTGCGGCGGAGGGTTTTGACATCCATTCCATCGCGCTGTAAGACAGATTGCTCTTGCATGGTATAAGAACCCACCCGCAGTTGCCCCGTCACGCTGAAAAATCGAGATGCAATGGCATGGGAGACAGCATCGAGTTGAATGACAGGGTTGGCCAGTCGTTTTTCGGCATCTTGTAGCGTTGTCAGATGTTGTGAGGCTCTTGATGTCACCAGTGATCTGGCTTGCGCCATGTCAAACCCTGGGATGCAGGCTACCAGGACTTCAGGCGCTGCCGTATTCAAATTCACCGAGGTGCGCACGGGCAGCAAGGTGACAAAAGGACGCAACACTTCCAGCGTACGCGATGACAGTCCCAGCCACATCAAATCAGACACAGTTTGGGGTTGCAAGGGTGCCTGCGCTTTGGTTTTTGCGTCGGTGTCAAAAGCCAATTCCAAACGCCGCGTCATCTGCTGCAGCTCACTTGGGGGTAAGTCAAGTTGTTCAAAGAGGCGCTTCCAGGTTTGAACGCTGGCCTCGTCTGGTTTTCCATTGACCAACAGGTTGCTTACATTCAGGCGTGCCTGCAAGTCTTCAATATGGCCTGACAGAAAGGCTTCTTCAACCCCTTCAGACGAATCTGCCACCACCGTCTGACCTTGCTGGGCTGCCAAAAAAGTGCTCAATCGCGCAGGTGCCAGGGCAATGGCCCAAGGTTCTGCCAAATGATCAGCACCGCCCTGGCGAGCATCTTCACGCAATATCAGACGTGCCCAGTCCAGCGCCCCCGTCAAAATCCACGCTGACTGCACCCGGGTGCGCTGCGCAGCTTCAATTTCTACCCCCCGCCATTGTTGCCACAGCATGGCAGATGCCAAACTGGCTACCAAAACCACTGTGAGCATGGCCGTCAGTAGGGCTGCACCGTGGTGTTTTGTCGAACCATCACAATACCTTTTCATTTGCCTCCCACCACCAGCTCGCGAACCCAGTCCCGCGTCAGAGTGCCTTCAAGTGCCTGACCGGGTGACAGGGTCAATACCAGACGCACACCTTCGGGCAAAGCAACCTGCTCTTTCACTGCAGATGCCGCAGAAGATGCAGCCACAGCGGGTGCATCAGCCACCACACCAGCACTTCCAGCACTTCCAGCGCTTGACAGGGGATTGCTCCAGGCATTGCCACGGTAATAAAAAATCTGCCACTCTTGCAATGCCACGGTACGCACTTCACGCAAGCGGTCATCGTCGCTGGGAGATTGCCCCCACCCTTGTGCTTTTTGCCAGGCCAATTCGATCGCACCACGCGTAAACAGGTCAGGAGACTGCCAGCGAAACCAGTACCCCACACCTTCTACAGTGCGACGTGTCCAGGCCACCACACGCAAGCCATCGCCAGGTGACTGGCCGCCGCGGCGCATGATGCGCATCACCCGACCATCCCAATCCAGGCTGGGAATATCAGGCTGCGCGGTCATGGCATCGAGGTCAGTTCCCCACTGTGCCAGCGTGGCTCTGATGGTCAGGACATCGTTGGATTGCTGCTGCATGTGCGCTTGCGCGCGGCTGATACCATCTAGCCCGCGCCAGCTCAAAACAGCCATCAACGCCATCACACTGATGGCGACCAGCAGCTCAATGAGCGTAAAACCTCTTGACACTTTCATCAACATTGTTATGCTCTTTCCATGGTGAGAAGGGTGCGATTCAAAGTGATGTGGTGTAACAAAAAATCCAAATCCCTTTACCCCTAGGGAGTAATATGAGTGCATATTCCCGTATTTTAAGGAAAATTTAGTGAGCTATACACCGTTGTATCATTCTGAGTATGCACCGCTTGCGCGGTATACCGGACGTTAGGCCACCCATCCCTTTTGATAACGGCAATATTCCTCCACAAGTGATAGGGACGCAGCATGAAGATTATTTTAGGAAGATTGATTCATTTGGCTTTGGCAATTGGTGGTGGAGTATGCATATTTAGAGTCACACTCCTTGTGCTAATTGGCGCTTCAACATCTGCCTACTCCCAAATTAAATGCACGAATGCTCAGGGTGTAGTTGTTTATCAAGATAGACCTTGCAGTACCGGTGTGACAGAAAAGGATTTGGGGCAGGTTATAAAAATGTCTTCAAGTAGATTGTCATCAGGCAAATCACTCACGCTTGAGCAGTGGACCACTTACCCAAATGAAGAGTTCGCACAAACTATGTTCGATCTCGTACTATTGGGCACCAAGAAATTGAGCACTCCAACACCACAAGAAATAGTTGCCTGTGTGGAAAAATATCGATCTATATTTAAAGACCCAATGTCCGTCTATCCAGTTGACTCTGGAGTTTTTGAGCAAGATGGAAAGGCTTACCTGGTTATTAGTGTGAGTGCCAGAAATGGCTTCGGTGGCGCGGCAAGGCGAAAAATTGCCTGTGAAGTTGATAGGAAGGCGACGCAGCAAAACTCCGCTAGCAATGGTGTGCGTCTGGAGACGATACCGAAAGATTCAACACAAGAAGAGGAAGAGAAGGCCGCTGTACTAGCCGCTAAAAGGCAAAGGGCAAAAGAAGACGAAAAGAATTTGTCATTGAAGCAAGCGAAGGAAAAGGAAGCTGCTTGGAGCAAGTTTTATGTCAAAACTCCAGGATGCCAAGTTGACTACACTGGTGAGTGCGCGAACGCATTCACTCAAAGCAAAATGAACTTTGAGGTCTACTGGTCTAAAGTGAGTAGAAATTCAAATAGAGTTAATTAAGGGACAGACCACGGTTTATCTGAACCAAGGCGGAAATCATGAAGCGCAAAATCTACGTTGAAACCTCCGTCATCAGCTATCTGACGGCACGCCCCAGTAAAACCATTATTGGTGCGGCCCATCAGCAAATCACTCTGGATTGGTGGGCGCTACGCTCGGACTATGAACTTCTTGTTTCTCAGTCGGTCTGGCAAGAGTGCGCCGCTGGCGATCCGGTGGCAGCGCAGAAAAGGCTTGCGGCACTTGAGGGCATATCCGTACTCGTGGTGACGCAAGACATGATTCGCTTGGCCGAATCGCTTATTGATCAAGCGATCATTCCCGCCAAGGCGATTGAGGATGCGCTTCATATTGCTGTTTCGACACTGCATCACGTTGATTTCTTATTGACCTGGAATTGCCGCCACATTGCCAATCCGGTGATTCAGGAAAAGATCGCTGTGCATCTTGAGCAACTTGGGTTGTTCCTCCCGATCATATGCACGCCCGAGGAACTTCTTGGAGGAAATAACGATGACTGACGAAATCATGATGGAAGTCCATGCCATCAAGGACGCGATTGGTGTCAAGTATGGCAACAATCTGGACGAACTGTTCAAAGAGATACAACTTGGCGAGGCCAGACTGAAGGCGGCCGGTGTCCAGGTTTTGGATCCCCCCGTCAATCCAACAAATCTGCCTAACACTGCATTGCAGCGGACTCGCTTCGCTCACCGCTGAATTT
>CAIYWD010000191.1 GCA_903929815.1 uncultured beta proteobacterium | reverse complement strand
GAATCAGGCATGGCACTCGTGGAAGCGGCATCTTGCCGCTTTGCCAGCGTCAGCGGCTGGAAGCCGCTGCTACATGACCACCAGCAGTGCCATTGTGCAATCTGAAGAACTTGCTTTTGAAATCAGCGAACCGTGAGTAATCACATCCATTTGCATTCAATACCATGGAAGATTTGTAAATCATGAAACTGACATCAAAACCTTCGCGTAGTGATTCGATCGTCTACCTATGGTGGTTTTGGCCGGTCATTTTGGCGCTGCTGGTGCTATTCGGCTCGCTGGCCATCACCGCTTTGTTATGGCGTCAATCCATGCACGACGCCGAGCGTGACGTGCGCACGGAGTTCGATCATGATGTGACCGAAATTAAAGTCAGCATTGAAAAGCATCTGGTCATGCATGATTTACTGCTCAAAGGCTTTGTTGGTTTTTTCAATGCGTCTGACACAGTGACGCGCCATGATTTTCATGCTTTTTTTGATGCGTTCGTTGCCATGAACAGTGTCTCTGGTCAAGTGGGCGTGGCGTTTGTAGAACAGGTGACCGCCAAAAACCTGGATCGTCATATCGCTGCCATGCGCCGCGCGGGAGTGTCTGACTACCGCGTCAATCCGTCCACACCGCGTGAAATCTATGCGCCCATTGTCTATCTTGAACCCCAGACTCCCGATCATCACAAAATTCTGGGCTTTGACCCCTACACCGTGCAAGCCGAGCAACCGGCCATGGCACGCGCCCGCGACAACGCCACGGTGGCGATGTCGGCCAAACTCACCCTTAAACAGGATGCTGGCACCAGTGTTCCCGGTTTTGTCATGTACGAACCCATTTACCGGCACGATGCCACACTGGACACCTTGGCACAGCGTCGGGACAATTTTCTGGGCTGGGTGGATACGCCTTTTCGCATGGCCGACTTTATGGTACACGCCCTGCATGAGGGCATCCAACAGATTGATCTGGAAATTTTTGACGGCAGCACACCTTCCAAGGCTAAGCTGATGTTTGATTTGGATGGCGTACCGCGTTTTGAGGCACCATCAAAGTCGCCCTTCAACCGCGTCTTGCCTCTGGTGTTTGGCGGAAACACCTGGACTTTGTCATTTCACTCGCAACCCGGCTATGGCGCAGGCGTGTTGGCGCAAAAACCAAAACTGGTCGCCTGGGTTGGCTCATTGCTGGGGGTGGTGCTGTCTTTGCTCACTGCGTTCATCAGTCTGTCTGTGCGACGACATCACAACGCTGCCCTGCAAAGTGCTGCCAGCCTTCAGGCACATGAGCGTGAAACCCAACGCCAACAGGCTGAGAAAGAACTGCAAAAGAGTGTCTGGGCCATGAACGAAGCCCAGCGCATTGCAGGGGTTGGCACTTATGTTACCGACCTCAAGACCGGCATCTGGACGAGTTCGCCCATTCTTGACGACATTTTTGGAATTGATTCTTCGTTTGAAAGATCGATTCCCAACTGGAATCAGATGATGGCCCCCGAATTTCGTCAGGTATTGCTGGATCACTACAACAAAGTGGTCAGTACTGACGGCAAGTTCAATCTGGACTACAAGGTGATCCGCCCCGCTGACGGTCAGATACGCTGGGTGATGGCATTGGGCGAATTTACTTATGATGAAGAAGGCCGCCCTGAATTTTTGCGCGGAACGATTCAAGACATCACCGCACGTAAAGAGTCTGAACTGGCAGCCATTGCATCACGCGACTTGATTCAGAAAATTACCAGTTGCCTGCCTGGTTGCGTGTATCAGCTTCAATTGCGCCAAGACGGCACTTGGTGTTTCCCTTATGCGAGTACACATTTGTTTGATCTCACGGGGGTTGAGCCTGAAGATGTTCGTAATGATGCGTCCCTGGCTTTCGCCACCGTTCATCCTGATGATTTGGATGACCTGATCAAAGCGACCCTGGCATCCTCCCGTGATTTGACCGAATGGCATTACGAGTGGCGTGAGGTGTTGGAAGACACCACGGTGCGCTGGGTGTCTGCCAGCGCACAGCCACAGCGCGAGCCTGACGGCTCCGTGTTGTGGTATGGCTACATGGCCGATATCACCGACAGCAAAGCGACACAACAGGAACTGCAATACTACCGACTTCATCTTGAAGAAATGGTGCAGTTGCAAACCGAAGAGTTGCGCCAATCCCTGGAACAACTGAAATCATCTGAAGAGAAATACCGCACATTGGTCGAAACCACGGGAACAGGCTTTTTAATCCTGGACACAGAGGGAAGGGTGCAAGATGCCAATGCAGAATATGTGCGCCTTTCGGGTCACCATGAACTCAAAGACATACTGAGCCAATCTGTCATGCAGTGGACAGCCATTGATGAGACAGAAAAAAACCGGAAGGCTCTCAAGCAGTGCATTGTGGAGGGTTCTGTGAGTAACCTTGTCATTGACTATGTCGATGGAAGCGGCAAAATCACGCCCGTTGAGGTCAACGCCACACTTTTTGTAGATGGCGGTTCCGCCAAAATTATCTCGCTTTGCCGTGATATTTCCGATCGCAAGAAGCTCGAAGATGCTTTGAAGGCCAGCGCAGAACTCTGGCAATTTGCAATTGAAGGTTCGGGGGATGGCGTTTGGGACTGGAATATACAAACAGGTGAAGCAACATTCTCCAAACGATGGAAGGAAATGTTGGGCTTTACCGAGAGTGAAATTTCCAATAGTGCGTCAGAATGGTCAAGTCGCGTTCATAAGGAGGATTTGCCCCGAATCATGACCATTTTCCAGGATCACATGGATGGAAAGACACCCAACGCCACCGGTGAGTTTCGTATCTTGTGCAAGGATGGATGCTGGAAATGGATGCTCGGTCGCGGCATGGTGGTGAGTCACAGCAGCGATGGCAAACCCATGCGACTGGTGGGTACGCAAACCGATATTTCCGACCTTAAGAACATGGAAGCAGCAGCCTATGCTGCCAGCCGTTCCAAGTCAGAGTTTCTAGCCAACATGAGCCATGAGATTCGTACCCCCATGAATGGTGTGATGGGCATGGTTGATATTTTGCAGCACACCGAGCTAAACAGTGAGCAACGCCGTATGCTCTACACCATCAGCCAGTCTTCACAGGCTTTACTGGCCATTTTGAACGATATTCTGGATTACTCCAAAATTGAAGCTGGCAAACTGTAACCGTTTAGACCCCCCCTTCCACTTTTTGGAAATTTTTCCATAATCGTCCATAGCGATGAACAGAAGTTGTTGATCTGTATAGAACCCAGTGATCGCCAAGACTGCACACAATGCCAAAATCCTAAAAATGCTGAGGG
>CAIYWD010000190.1 GCA_903929815.1 uncultured beta proteobacterium | reverse complement strand
TTGGAATCAGGCATGGCACTCGTGGAAGCGGCATCTTGCCGCTTTGCCAGCGTCAGCGGCTGGAAGCCGCTGCTACATGACCACCAGCAGTGCCATTGTGCAATCTGAAGAACTTGCTTTTGAAATCAGCGAACCGTGAGGCATAAACTGTTGCAAAGGCTCAATTGCGAGGTTGTTCAGGCTTCTAGCGGCAACGAGGCGCTTGCACTGTGTGTTGATACTGACTTTGCGCTGATTTTGATGGACGTTGACATGCCGGACATGGACGGCTACGAGGTTGCGCAACTGCTCAAGGGTGAGGCTTCTACCCAGCACATTCCCATCATTTTCCTGACGGCCTCTTTTGAGGCAATGGAAAATCAACTCAAAGGTTACGAGTCTGGTGCCGTCGATTACATCTTCAGGCCGGTCAACGACTTTATTATGCTGTCCAAAGTGGGGGTTTTTCTGGATCTGTACAACAGTCGCCAACAAGCCGCTCGCGAACTACAGCGCAGTGAGTCCATGCGGATTGCCACCAGCCTGAGTGAAGCCCGTTTCCGTCAAGCCTTGATGGATGCACCCATTGCGATCATGTTGCACGCCGAAGGCGGTGAAGTGATGCTGCTCAGCCGCGTCTGGACTGCAATTTCAGGCTACCGACGCATAGACATCCCCACTGTGGCGGCCTGGGTCGTCAAGGCGATTGATGCAGATTGCCGCGACAGTTTGCAACACTACATTTCCCAGCTTTGCACCAACACCGAATGGAGCACCGACGGTGAGTACCGCATCAAAAAATTGGATGGCAATTTTTGCATCTGGGATTTTCGATCAGGCCCCCTGCCGCCCTTGCCAGACGGTCGCCGTCTGGTGATCACCATGGCGGTGGACGTGACAGAACTGCGTGCCAAAGACGAAGCCAAGCGCCTTGCGTTGGCGGTGTTCAATACGGTCGCCGATGCTGTGGTGGTCACAGATACCAGCAATCGCATTGTTGCCGTTAACCCTTCGTTTACCAGCATTACCGGTTACTGTGAGGCTGACGTACTGGGGTGTGACCCAAAAATCTTAAGCAGCGGCAAGCATCCGCCAGAGTTTTACAAGGATTTGTGGGAAAGGCTCCAGAAATCGGGTTCATGGCAAGGGGAAATATGGAACAAAACTAGTCAGGGTGAGCTTTATCTTGGATGGCTGGCACTCAAGCAGGTGCTGAACGAACAGGGCAATGTGGCCAACTACATCGGGGTGTTTTCCGATATTACCGAGAAGAAAAAGTCCGAGGAACTGATTTGGCACCACGCCAATTTCGATTCTCTGACACAACTGCCCAATCGGCGCATGTTTCACGATCGACTGGCGCAAGAGATCAGAAAATCCAACCGTGACAGCCAGAATATGGCATTGATGTTCATTGACCTGGATCGTTTCAAGGAGGTCAATGACACCCTGGGTCATAAAAAAGGCGATCTCTTGCTGATTGAAGCCTCAAGGCGAATCATCGGATGTGTTCGAGAAACCGACTCAGTGGCCCGCCTGGGTGGCGATGAATTCACAGTACTCATGACCAATCTTGACGATGCGGAAAGCGTTCAGCGGGTGGCTGAAGACATTGTTCGGCAGCTTTCTGCGTCCATTGATTTGGAAGGTGATGTGGTGTATGTCTCGGCCAGCATTGGCATTGCCATGTATCCGGGCGATGCCAGTGGTCTGGATGAACTCTTGAAGTGTGCCGACCAGGCCATGTATGTTGCCAAAGATGCGGGCCGCAATCGCCACGCGTTCTATTCGCCAGATTTGCAGGAAACCGCTCAAAAACGTGCACGACTATTGAACGATTTGAGATCAGCGTTGATCCATAACGAGTTTTGTCTTTATTACCAGCCTATCGTTAACCTCGGCAGTGGTCGCATTGAGAAGGTCGAGGCCCTGATTCGATGGCAACATCCTAGCCTGGGTTTGATCAATCCGATGGAATTTATTCCATTGGCTGAAGAGTCGGGGCTGATTGTGGAAATTGGCGACTGGGTGTTTCACGAAGCAGCACGCCAAGCAGAGCATTGGCACCACCTGCGAAACGAGACACTGGTGATCAGTATCAATGTGTCTCCCGCGCAGTTTCGTTCCAGCAACTCAGTGTTTAATGCCTGGATTGATCACTTGCGTGACATTAATTTGCCTGGTATTTTTATCAATGTCGAGATCACGGAAGGGCTTATTCTGGATGCCAGCCCAACTGTTACCAACGGTCTGCTGAAATTTCGCGATGCGGGCATCCTGGTTTCTTTGGACGATTTTGGAACCGGCTACTCTGCGTTGTCCTACCTTAGAAAATTCAACATCAATTTTTTGAAAATCGATCAGTCGTTTGTTCGCAACCTCTCATGCAGTTCCAGCGACATGACCCTGTGTGAAGCCATCATTGTGATGGCTCACAAACTGGGGATCAAGGTCATTGCTGAGGGTGTAGAAACAACGCAGCAACGTGATTTATTGCAGGCTGCCGGATGTGACTTTGCGCAAGGTTTCTTGATCTCTCACCCTGTGCCTGCCCAAGAGTTAGAAAAAATACTGCTGTCATGATTCATGCAGTCAATACGTAGCGAGACAGAATGAGGCCAAAATTGCCTGCCTTACTACAAATGGCGCTGAGCAATGTTTTTGTGAACATTGCCAATCAATTTGTCGACAGTGATGATGACTCACGGTTCGCTGATTTCAAAAGCAAGTTCTTCAGATTGCACAATGGCACTGCTGGTGGTCATGTAGCAGCGGCTTCCAGCCGCTGACGCTGGCAAAGCGGCAAGATGCCGCTTCCACGAGTGCCATGCCTGATTC
>CAIYWD010000189.1 GCA_903929815.1 uncultured beta proteobacterium | reverse complement strand
GGCTTCCCAAGAATGCACAGGCCATGCTGAATTTGCGAACGCTACGCGCCAACCACCGATGGGACGGTTACTGGAAACGGATAACTCAATGTTTGCCATCATTGGCGGCCTAACAACGTCCAACACTTTTGATTGCACCCGTTTGTGTCTGTCTTGCGAAAACCGGTGGTCACCATGATCTGGTTTCGTCGGGAACGGCAGTATTCGATAAGTTGGGGTGGCGATCCACAGCATCCGCATAGTGCAGACGAAACGGGTCGCGTGTCGCCGCGCAAGTCGTTTGATTTGTTCTTGCAGGAAGTCAAGGGGCAATCTTTGGCTTGGTTGCCAGAAGAACTGGTGTCGGCGGCTGAATTGGTCTCGTTGGTTGAAATTGAAGCCTTGCGGGAACGCGAGGCCTTTGCACAAACCATCCAGAATTCAATGCCCGAGCATATTTCTGTTCTGGATGCCAACGGTGTGATTGTCAACGTCAATGACGCCTGGAAGCAGTTTGCACAAGACAACGACGCGCCGGATTTGGCACAAACCTCGTTGGGTGTCAGTTATCGGGATGTGTGTGCAGCAGCAGTCGGGCAGCCCAGCGGTGATGAGGCAGGGGCGGCCTGGGCGGGTATTGAAGCCGTTTTGAATAAGCAGTTGGACACTTTTTCGCTGGACTACCCTTGCGATTCACCGGATCAGAAACGCTGGTTTCGCATGAGTGTGTTCCCCATGATTCCCCCCGCAGTCGGTGTTGTGGTTGCGCATCAAAATATTACCCAACGTAAACAGGCCGAAATTGCGCTCGCCCATAGCGAAGAACACCTGAAAGCGGCTCAACACATTGCATCTTTGGGTAGTTGGGAATGGGATGTGGTCACGGATGAAAACCGATGGTCAGATCAATAATACCGAATTTTTGGTTATGCGCCAGGTTCCATCAGTCCCACCTTCGATTTCTTTTTCCAGATACTGCATCCAGACGATCGGACCAAGGTCAGACAGGCGCTAGAGCAAGCGTTGGAGGGCGAAATACCCTACAGCATTGAGTACCGGATTATTCGACCCGATGGTGTTATCCGGCATATCCATGCCCAAGGCGAGGTTGAAAGAGACAAAGCCGGCCAACCCAAACGCATGGCTGGAACCTTGCTGGACATCACAGAGCGCATACTGACCCAACAACGTCTCGAAAATTTGCTGGCAGAACAGAAGGCATTGGTAGAAAATGATCTGGTCGGCATCATGAAGGCACAAAACCGAACAATCATCTGGGCTAATACGGCATTTGAAAAAATGCTGGGTTACGACCCGGGGGAACTCATTGGTGTCGATACCCGTCTGGCCTATCCTAGCGACGAAACCTATCAGGCTTTTGGGACTGAAGCCTACGCGGTACTGGCTACGGGCGGCGTCTACCGTTCTGAAACCGAATATGTTCGCAAAGATGGAAAAACAATTTGGGCAGATGTGAGTGGTGCGATGCTCGATGCAGTCACCGGAAAATCCCTTTGGTGCTTTGTTGAAATCACCGAGCGCAAGTACGCCGAACAAGTTCTGTCCCGAGAGAGCGAAAAGAACCGGGCGCTGCTTCGCAACGCCAGCGACGGCATCACCATCATCAATGTCGATGGCTACATTGTCGAAGTCAGCGATTCATTTTGCGCCATGCTGGGCTATGCGCGTGACGAACTCATCGGTATGCATGTTTCCCAGTGGGATTGTGGATTCAACAGTCGCGACGAGATGATGGCAGCCTTTAGCCAGCAATTCAAGGTGAGAACGCGCTCTCTGTTTGAGTCCCGACACCGTCGCAAGGATGGCAGTATTTATGATGTGGAGATCAGTGGCTTCCCCATTGAGCTTGGCGGGCAACTGCTGGTGTTCAACTCCTCACGCGACATCACCGAGCGTAAACAGGCTGATATCGCGCTCAGGGCAGCCAAAGAAGCTGCCGAAGCTGCCAACATTGCCAAAAGCCGTTTTCTGGCCACCATGAGCCATGAAATCCGCACACCGATGAACGGGATTCTGGGGATGGCCAACCTGCTACTGCTGCCCAACCAGAAAGATGCTGAGCGACTCAGCTTCGCCAGAACCATTCTGAATTCAGGGCAGTGCCTGATGACCCTGCTTAATGACTCACGGTTCGCTGATTTCAAAAGCAAGTTCTTCAGATTGCACAATGGCACTGCTGGTGGTCATGTAGCAGCGGCTTCCAGCCGCTGACGCTGGCAAAGCGGCAAGATGCCGCTTCCACGAGTGCCATGCCTGATTC
>CAIYWD010000188.1 GCA_903929815.1 uncultured beta proteobacterium | reverse complement strand
GTGCAATACAAAAACCAATTCCCCCCTAACCCCCCTTTTTCAAAGGGGGGACAAATACAGCGCTTTGCCCAAATAGGCTAACCGTTCTTATTTCCCACCCCCTTTTTTGAAAAAGGGGGGTTAGGGGGGATTTGGATGTCGCACCCAAGCAAAGCCACATCACTTTGAAACGCACCCGCTTCCAGCCGCTGAGGAGATCAACATCAAGTGCTGTATTTCCATTCCAGGCTGCCATGATCATCAGCGTAAATGCACCAGCGTGCATTAGCCCGAGTACGCAGGAGATTGTGCAATTCCTTACCTGATACGCCTTCAAAATGGGCTTCACCGTTTTTTGTGTAGATTTGTTGCACCACGGTGCTGCCAACGATTTTGGCAATTTTACACACCATGCCTTCAGACAGGGCGTTGTGCGCACTCATGAAATTCTCATGTTTTTTGCGCTTGGCAACCAGAGATACAAAAAGTTCGTCTTTTTCAGCCATGAGTTTTTCCATCAGTTTGATCGACGGTTGATGCCGTTTTTGCATCTGACGAAAATTTTGTTCCTGCGCAGAAGTCAATTCGAGTTTTTTGGATTGAACCATCTCTTTAATGGCCAGAAACTTGGAGAAATCCGGATTTGACTTGACATTGTTCATGGCTACAAGGTTTGCATCCATCAGACCCTGAACTTCAGTCACAGCTTCTTTCAATTTTGCATTTCGGCGGTTGAACTCCTCAGGGTCAGGAATGACCATCGACACCATGGTGGCATCGTCTTTGCGAACGTCTGACATGCGAATGATGGCTAACCTTGTGGCGATGGAGCATCCCTGCGACCAATCCAGATACAACTCTTTGGCCACAATATCACAGTTGACGGCATGACCAATGGTAACCTTTTGGCCGAAAACCATGCAGTTCTCGGCATACTTGATTTCAATATTTCCGCCTTTTGATTGAATGGTGGCGTTGGATGCCCGTCTCTGGATGACGATGCTGCCGCCATCGCTCCTGGCACTGCCGCCCATTAAGTTATCTTCCATCACAATGCGTCCACCGTACGAGATCAACGATCCATAGACCGCTGACGTGAACTTCATGTTCTTTCCTTCTACCATCCGACCTTCTTGAACTTCTCCGTGCTCAATAAACTCTTCAACGGTCAAAGAAAGGTCGCCGGTTGTTTTGGTGCTGATGCCTTCGCTGTTCTCAATTTTGATGGTGACAGATATCAGGTTGGAGTGCCTATCGATGGTCAGAAAACCATCGGCAACAGCCACAATGAACTGATTGCCATCCATCAGTTCGATCTTTGTTCCATTGCCTGCAATGCGTTCAAAATTAATATCCTTGGGTATCTCTGGATGGATCACATCTCCGGTGATCTTGTAGCCTGGTTTTCCAAATTGTCGAGGTATTTTGCTAACTATCTTTTGATCTTTAACAATTTGGGGAAACCGGTTCTTGAAACGTCGCAAATCTGCGATGCCCGCTCTGATCATGGGAGAGTCATCACGGTGAAGTTCCTCGTATTCTTCCTTTAACTCAGCGTCACGCCCAGGCGTAGGCATGAGTTGGGTGGCAATCACTGCACGAACCATTCTGGTTAGCGCGATTCCGGATTCAACGGCCTTCACATCCATACCAAAGCGCACACCCTTGCACCACATGTCCGTCACGAACTCATCAAAGTCAAGTTGAGTTGGCTGAGTGCGGATTTGTTCATCGTAACCCAAAATCGTGACCACGCCAGATTTATCGGTATCCCCGTAAATGGGATTACGGTAATGGTGTTCAAAAAAAACGGGTTCAAACATGTACTCGGCGCGTGCGCCGCCGTCCATCAACCGAACCTCCTTGTACAGTGCCCTGCGTTCTGGCGTAAAGGCCACGATTTTCCTGGCCAGCAGGATGAAGTCGTCTTGCTTCACCAGAGGCAAGACTGGGTAAGCCAGGTTTTGAAACAACGGGTAATCCAACCCACAAAACCGCCAACCCCGTGTGAACAGATTGTCCACAAAGGTTCGAAAGTTACGGTCTGCAGTGACCAGCGAAGGATTCACAAAAACGCCATCCTGACGGCTTTGAATAAATGAAGGCAGAGTCGGCAATGGAGGACCAGATGTCACATCCAAAGTATTCGGCAAAATACGATAGACCTGCATATCAGAAGGCGTGTGTGGTACGTTGGACATTTCTGTATCCCTTACCCTTACGTCGATCTGTCGCGTGCCAAGGGGGGGTTTTTGGCAAAGTAGCCTTCAATGCCCCGCATTAATGCATGGGTCAGTTGTTCCTGATAGTCATCGCTGTTGAGTTTGGCCTCTTCCTCTGGGTTGCTGATGAAAGCAGCTTCGACGAGCACGCTTGGAATGTCTGGCGCCCTGAGCACCAAAAATCCAGCTTGCTCTACCTTGGGTTTGTGCAGCTTGCCAACTTTGCCCATTTCTCCCAACATGGTATTGCCCAATTGCAAACTGTCCCTGATTTGCGCTGTTGTGCTCATGTCTAGCAAAGTGCGTGTAATTTGTATATCTTTGGCCTGAACGTTCAGTCCGCCAATCACATCAGCTTTATTTTCCTGGGTTGCCATCCAGCGTGCCGTTGTGCTGGACGCACCACGTTGACTAAGTGCAAACACGCTGGCACCTTGCGGGCGCTGGGTAAAAAATGCATCGGCATGCAAACTGATAAAAAGGTCAGCCTGCACCCTGCGTGCTTTATTGACTCGCGTATGCAGCGGTACAAAATAATCTGCATCGCGTGTCAAATAGGCGCGCATGGCATTGCCACTCACCGTGGTGGCATTGATGCGCTCACGCAGCCTGTGTGCCAGACGCAAAACGACATCTTTTTCAAGCGTGCCACCCGGGCCAATAGCCCCCGGGTCTTCGCCACCATGGCCTGCATCAATGGCGATGATGATGAGTCGATTGGTGACAGATGCTGCCTGGGTCTTGACGGTCTGTAAATTTTGAGTATCTTTTTGGGCGCTGACGTGTGGGGTTGTAGCGCGGTTAGCTATTATGTTAATAGCATCCGAATCAGGGAGGGCGGCATCCTTCAAACGAGAAGTATTGGACTGAAACTTCGTTTTTTGCACAATCAATTCGCCTAGGGGGTCAGTAGGTGCGGATGTACGCTTGCCAATGCTGTCTTTGATGCGATCGTCAATCAAGGCGGCCAGTGGATCAGGCGTTTGAAGGGGATAGAGGTCAAACACCAACCTGTGCTGGTATGCAGCCACTGGTGGCAACGTGAAGACTTGAGGTGCAATGGGCTGTTTGAGGTCCACCACCAATCGAACCACATCAGGACCAAATTGCCCTACCCGAATGCCGTTGATGGTGGGGTCGGTCGGCCCCACTTTGGCCACCAGTTCTTTTAAGGCTGCATTGAGCGTAATGCCTTTGACATCGACCGCTAAACGTGGCGGGTTGGGAACAAAATTTTGCACAAAGGTCATGGGGGCATCAGATTCGATGGTCACGCGAGAGTAGTCGTCAGACGGCCACACACGAACCGCCAAAATCGCGGCACCGCGTGCCAGTTGCTGTGTGCCTAGCAATAGAACCAAAGCCCCTTGTTGTAGAAAATTACGTCGATTCATGATATGACAGCACAGGCTTGCAGTAGGGTCATTCCTACATCTGTGTTGGCCTTGAGCGTGACTTGCCGCGCATTTTCATCCACCGCATGAAGATGCACCACTAGGTCAGGCAGCGGTAAACAGGGCGCGGCTTTGTCCGGCCATTCGACCAATTTGAGGCCAACATTGGCAAAAATATCACGAAATCCGGCATCTTCCCACTCGCGAGGGTCATGAAACCTGTAAAAGTCAAAGTGCCAAATGTCAAGCGTGGGTAACTCATACAGTTCGACCACAGCATACGTTGGGCTTTTGACACGTCCTTGCACTCCGAGCGCGTGCAGAAGATAGCGAACCAGCGTGGTTTTTCCTGCCCCCAAGTCGCCTTGCAATGCGATAAAGGCATGACGCAATGTAGGTTGTGCGGCCAATGCAACGGCAAATTGCTGCGTTGCCTGTTCATCATGCCACACGGCAGTTAAAACCCTATCAACAGTTTGAGGACTCATCATTTTTTAAAATGGGCGGGTGAACAAATCAATAACATATTCCACATTACACACCAACGCATGGGTCTGCAAAATTCAGGCTTGGGGGCGCGCACTGGGGTTTTCCCATATAGGTATTACAGGGGTAGATTTATCCACCGCAGAGCCTGGATTATCCGCGTGGCTGGCGCAAGGTTTTCATGGGGATATGGCTTATATGGCGGAACATGGTATGAAGCGCGCCCGTCCTGCACAACTGGTGGCAGGCACCGTGAGCGTGATTACCGCACGCATGGACTATTTGCCGACGAATACGCCCACACAGTGGCAGACGGTTGAATGGGAACGGTTGCGGCATCCCCTGGGAGCTTATGTCTCGCTTTATGCACGCGGGCGTGATTACCACAAGGTGATGCGCAGTCGCTTGCAAAAACTCTGTCACACCATTTCACAAGAGTTGGGCCCCTGGGGCTACCGCGTCTTCACCGATTCTGCCCCCGTTTTAGAAGCAGAACTGGCCGTGCGAAGTGGCCTGGGGTGGCGTGGCAAACATACGGTGGTGGTCAATCGCACAGCGGGGTCGATGTTCTTTCTGGGCGAAATTTTTGTAGATGTGGCATTGCCACACAGTTTACCGGTCACAAGTCATTGCGGCACTTGCTGCTCTTGCATGAACGTCTGCCCCACACAGGCCATTGTGGCACCCTACCAACTTGATGCACGGCGCTGCATTTCCTATTTGACCATTGAACACACAGGTGTCATTCCTCTGGAACTTCGCCCTCTCATGGGCAATCGCATTTATGGGTGTGATGACTGCCAGTTGATTTGCCCCTGGAATAAATTTGCACAACGCAGTGCATTGTCCGACTTTGAGGAGCGCAACCCGTTGGCAAGCGAGCAACTTGTCACACTTTTTGGCTGGAGTGAAGATGAATTTTTGCACCGCACAGAAGGCAGCCCGATTCGCCGCATAGGCCACGAACGCTGGCTGCGCAATATTGCCGTGGCACTGGGCAATGCCCTTCGTGCGGAGCAACACCCAGCAGTAGTCGCTGCGCTATTGCAACACGCCAGGCATCCCAGTGCATTGGTGCGTGCCCATGTGGCTTGGGCGCTAAGCTGAAAAATAAAGAACGATTTAGGCCGCTAACGCTTATGCAGTAAGCGCTAACAGCTATTAAAACAAGAGCCTTTTGCCATGCACGTTCATACAACTTCGCTGATCTTTAACTGAAAAAACTTTTCAGTCGATCCGTCCAACTGTCGCCATTGGGTGAATGTTTGCCGCCACCTCGTTTCAATGACTCATCGAGTTCACGCAAAAGTTTGCGTTGGTGCTCGGTCAATTTAATAGGAGTTTCAATCAAGATATGGCAATACAGATCGCCAGGGTAACTTGAGCGAACACCCTTGATGCCCTTGCCACGCAGTCTGAACTGCTTGCCGGTTTGGGTGCCTTCAGGGATGTCAATCGCAGCCTTGCCGGCCAGTGTAGGCACGTCAATTTCACCACCCAGTGTGGCTGTGATGATGCTGATGGGGACTGAACAATGTAAATCGTCACCATCCCTCTCAAAAATGTCATGTTTTTTCAGGCGAATTTCAATGTACAAATCACCCGGTGGGCCACCATTGGTGCCGGGTTCGCCATTGCCGGCGCTACGAATACGCATACCACCGTCGATACCGGCTGGAATTTTTACTTCGAGCGTTTTTTGCTTTTTGATTTTTCCTTGACCATAACAACCGGTGCAGGGTTCTGGAATAAGCCTGCCAGAACCACGGCAGTTAGGGCAGGTTTGCTGAACGCTGAAAAAACCCTGACGCATCTGCACCGTGCCTGCACCCCCGCAAGTGCCGCACGATTTGACTTGAGTGCCGGGCTTAGCGCCTGTGCCATGGCAGATGTCACATATTTCCCAACTGGGAATACGGATTTGCGCATCTTTGCCTTTGGCAGCCTCTTCCAAGGTAACTTCCATGGCGTAGCTTAAATCGCTGCCACGGTACACCTGTCTGCCACCTGTACGCCCTCGTGACTGACCAAACATATCTCCGAAAATGTCGCCAAAAGCCTCTGCAAAACCACCATAAGCCTCAGCGCCACCCGGACCACCACGCATGTTGGGATCAACACCGGCAAAGCCATGCTGATCGTAAGCAGCACGCTTTTGTGCGTCTGACAGCATTTCGTAGGCTTCTTTGGCTTCCTTGAATTTTTCTTCAGCAACCTTTCCTGCATCACCCTGATTGCGGTCAGGGTGATGTTTCATCGCCATTTTGCGATAGGATTTCTTGATTTCTTCATCCGAGGCATTTTTGGGAACACCTAAAACCTCGTAATAATCTCTTTTTGCCATGGTCAATGTGTGCCTGGTTTCAATACAAACGCCGCGTTAAAGAAACTTCAACGCGGCGGATGCTGTGGGTAAATCAATAAGTCAAAACAAATTCGCCATCTTCACTGCATGTGAAATAACTGTCATAGCCTTGGAAAAATCCCATCAGAGGCCGTGAGTGTCAGTGTTTTTTGACTTCTTTGACTTCTGCATCAACAACGTTGTCGTCACCCTGAGCTTGACCTGTTTGTGTGCTGCTGTGTGCAGAGGATTGTGCAGAGTGATGTTGATATGCAGATGGTTTTGCATCAGAGGCAGCCGAACCTTCAGCCGCCTGCTTGGCCTGCATGTCAGCGTACATTTTTTCACCCAACTTTTGGCTGACAGTCATCAAAGCTGCGCTCTTTTCGTCAATCGCGTCCTTGTCATCGCCTTTCAAAACGGCTTCGAGTGCCTTCATGGCCTGCTCAATTTTTTCTTTTTCAGAGGCATCAATTTTGTCACCGTACTCTGTCAAACTCTTTTTAATACTGTGCAGGCTGGCATCTGCCTGGTTTTTAGTTTGAACCAAATCAAGTTTACGTTTGTCTTCGGCAGAGTTCAGCTCGGCATCCTTGACCATTTGCTGAATTTCTGACTCAGACAGACCCGAATTGGCCTTGATGGTGATTTTGTTTTCCTTGCCTGTGCCTTTGTCCTTAGCGCCCACATGCAGTATGCCGTTGGCATCAATGTCAAAAGACACTTCAATTTGTGGCACACCGCGTGCTGATGGCGGAATACCTTCAAGGTTGAATTCACCCAGCATTTTATTGCCAGCAGCAATATCACGTTCCCCTTGAAACACTTTGATGGTCACCGCAGGTTGATTGTCATCTGCTGTCGAGAAGGTTTGGGCAAATTTGGTTGGAATGGTGGTATTTTTGGAAATCATTTTGGTCATGACACCACCCAAAGTTTCAATGCCCAAGCTCAAGGGGGTCACATCCAGCAAAAGCACATCGCTGCGATCACCTGATAACACTTGACCCTGGATGGCAGCACCAACTGCCACGGCTTCGTCAGGGTTCACATCTTTGCGGGGTTCACGGCCAAAAAGCTCTTTGACTTTTTCTTGCACTTTGGGCATACGCGTCATGCCGCCCACCAAAATCACGTCGTGAATTTCACCCACACTGATACCGGCATCCTTGATGGCGATACGGCAAGGGGCAATCGTGCGATCGACGAGTTCTTCGACCAAAGCTTCAAGTTTGGAGCGTGTCAGCTTGATGTTGAGATGCTTGGGGCCACTGGCATCTGCCGTTACATAAGGCAGATTGATGTCAGTTTGAGAACTGCTTGACAACTCAATTTTGGCTTTTTCAGCGGCCTCTTTCAAGCGTTGCAAAGCCAAAACATCCTTACTGAGATCAACGCCCTGGTCTTTTTTAAATTCAGCGATGATGAAATCAATGATGCGCTGGTCAAAATCTTCACCACCCAGGAAAGTATCGCCATTGGTAGAGAGAACTTCAAACTGCTTTTCGCCATCCACATCTGCAATTTCAATGATGGAGATGTCAAAAGTACCGCCACCGAGGTCATACACAGCAATTTTGCGATCACCTTTTTCGTTTTTGTCCATACCAAACGCCAATGCAGCAGCGGTTGGTTCATTGATGATGCGCTTGACATTAAGGCCTGCAATGCGACCGGCATCTTTGGTGGCCTGGCGCTGTGCATCATTGAAGTAGGCTGGCACGGTAATCACAGCATCAGTGACTGTTTCGCCCAAATAGTCTTCGGCAGTCTTCTTCATCTTGCGAAGCACATCGGCACTGATTTGTTGCGGAGCCATGCGATTGCCGCGCACTTCCACCCAGGCATCACCGTTGTCGGCAGCCGCAATTTTGAAAGGCATCAGATCAATGTCTTTTTGCACCTCTTTTTCAGTAAATTTGCGACCAATCAGGCGCTTGACAGCGTAAAGCGTGTTTTTGGGATTGGTCACGGCCTGGCGCTTGGCGGACGCACCTACCAAAACTTCGCCGTCTTCCTGGTACGCAATGATGGAAGGCGTGGTGCGAGCACCTTCAGCGTTTTCGATCACTTTGGGACTATTGCCCTCCATGATGGCAACGCAACTATTGGTGGTACCCAGATCGATACCGATAATTTTTCCCATAATTTTTTTCCTTAGATGGTGGGGGCAATCTGCCCCGCAGGGTATTGAAATTCAGATGTCAGTGATGTGTGGATGAAACTGGTGAATTCAAGCGCTGGCAACGATTATTTTGCCGCACTGACTGTAACCAGTGCTGGCCTGAGGATGCGATCTGCAATCAAAAAACCTTTTTGCAGTACAGTGACCACTGTGTTGGCTTCTTGATCAGAGGGTACGACGGTAATGGCTTGATGCAAATGAGGATCAAATTTTGTGTTGACTGGGGGGTCGATCGCGATGACCTTGTTGCGCTCCAGGGCAGACAGCAATTGACGCAAAGTAGCCTGAGCACCTTCTCGAATATGGTCAATGGAGGCATCCTTGATGTTCAAGCCGGCCTCCAGGCTGTCTAGTACTGGTAACAAACTTTCGGCGAAACCTTCAATGGCAAATTTACGTGCTTTGCTGATTTCATCCTCTGCACGGCGGCGTGCATTTTCAGCCTCAGCTTTGGCGCGCAGAAATTGGTCAGCCAAATCGGCGCTTTTGGCTTTGAGATCGGCCAGTTCAGCCTGTGCCTTGGACAGGGTATCAGACTCATAAAAATTGGACATGGCGGCGGCCATGTTGCCAACATCGGAAGAATCATCCGAGCCAGCAGCACCAGCCGTATTTGATGCATTGGGTGCATTGGATGCGTTTGAAATAGTGGAATCAGACATGCGTATGGACTTAAGTGATTGACAAAGATGTCCCAACATAGGGCCGACCTTGAAAAATTCAAGAGCGTCGGCAAATGATGTGATTGGGCGACCCAATAGGGGCATCAACCTGAGCACGGCGTGTGAGCGCTAAGTTTGATCATCGCTGGTATTGTTCAAGGCGATTGCCCATTTGCTGGCAAAGGCTGACAAATCACCTATGCGCTTGAGAAAGTCAGCCCCCAATGGGGTGACAAAATAGCCGCTGCCACCGTGGTCGATCATGCCCGCAGCGCGCAGTTCCTTAATGCGATTATTCAATGTATTGGGAGTGATGTTCATCACACTACTTTGCAATAACCGAAACGTTTGTGGGTGTCCGTCTTTCAGCGCCCACAACACTCGCAGTGCAAAGCGATACTCCAGCAGGCTAAACAATTGACCAATGGCCGTATTATCTTTTGAACTCATGAAATGAATCTCCTATATGTTGAATTGATGACCGAATGAATGACTTAAACCTTGAATATCATCATTATGAAAGGCTGATATTCATGCACAGTAGCAGTTGATAACTCACGGTTCGCTGATTTCAAAAGCAAGTTCTTCAGATTGCACAATGGCACTGCTGGTGGTCATGTAGCAGCGGCTTCCAGCCGCTGACGCTGGCAAAGCGGCAAGATGCCGCTTCCACGAGTGCCATGCCTGATTC
>CAIYWD010000187.1 GCA_903929815.1 uncultured beta proteobacterium | reverse complement strand
TCCAGTGCATGTTGGTTGACCAGGGTACAAAGGCAGTCTGGATTCCCGCCTTCGCGGGAATGACGATGGTGGGGTCTAAACGGTTACCTTTTTGAAGTTCGGCTAAGGATATTGTTGACCATATCCTAAGCGTGGCCTACTTTTTTTTCCAGTAAAAACAAGCTCATCGCATATCTCGAATCATATGTTGCCATCACGCCGCTCTCCGTTTGTGATCAAGGAGAGATTTTTCGTTCGAGTAACGAGTTTGATCAGTGTTCTGATAGCTTTTCTGAAAAGTTGTCGGTGTTTCTTTCCACACTGAAGCTCCCACAGGAAGCGGCTGATCATCTCCATGAGAACAACAGTCCATCCTGTAGACTCGTCATAAGGCACGTTTTTGCCAACCCGTGACCGTCTCCCAAGGTGAATTTCCTCAAATTTCATTCAACTGAACCAGTGCTCAATTTCCTTGCACGGTCTTGAGTTTAAATAGTTCAAAATTCAACGGATCACATCAACTTTAGGCACTTTTCATCATGACGATTCAGACCATTTTCACGCAGGCATTGACGGGGCAGCGCCCGGGCACATCGGGTTTACGCCAAAAAACGACTGCGTTCATGCAGCCCATGTATCTTGAAAATTTTGTTCAGGCATTGCTTGATGTCTTGAACAATGGTGTGGTAGACGGGCGCTACCTTCGGGGTCAAACACTGGTGCTAGGCGGCGATGGTCGCTTTTATAACCGTGCAGCAGTTCAGACTATTTTGAAGATGGCAGCAGCCAACGGCGTTGGGCGTGTGTTGTTAGGCCAGGGCGGCATTTTGTCAACACCGGCAGTCAGTGCAGTTATTCGCAGTCGTCAGGCTTTTGGCGGCATAGTGCTTTCCGCCAGTCACAACCCCGGCGGGCCTCAGGGTGATTTTGGTATCAAGTACAACGCAAGCAATGGTGGACCGGCCACTGAGACCTTAACCGAAGCCGTCTATGCCAAAACACAAACCTTGGTGCAAGTGCGTTGCAGCGATGCTCCCGATATGGCCATCGACCAGCAAGGTGTGCAGTGGATGGAACAGATGCAGGTGGAGGTGATTGACCCCGTGGCAGATTACGCTGCCTTGATGCGTTCCTTGTTTGATTTTGATCTGTTGCGCAGCATGTTTGCGCGTGGCTTTACCCTACGTGTGGATGCCATGAATGCTGTGGGCGGCCCTTATGCCAAAGCCATTCTGGAAACAGAGTTGGGTGCTCCGGTGGGCACCGTGGTCAATGCCATACCGATGGAAGATTTTGGGGGGCTGCATCCTGACCCTAACCCTGTGAATGCAACAGAACTGATGACCTGCATGGCGGGTGTCAATGCCCCTGATTGTGGTGCGGCAATGGACGGCGATGCGGATCGCAACATGATTCTGGGGCACAATTTTGTGGTCTCTCCCTCAGACAGCCTGGCGGTGCTGACTGCTCATGCACGTCTGATTCCTGCTTATCGGGAGGGTTTGGTAGGCGTGGCGCGTTCCATGCCAACCTCAGCAGCGGTCGATCGGGTGGCCAGCGCATTGGGCATTGACTGTTTTGAAACACCCACGGGCTGGAAATTTTTTGGCAATCTGCTCGATGCTGGCCGTGTGACATTGTGTGGCGAGGAAAGCTATGGCACAGGCTCTTCTCATGTGCGCGAAAAAGACGGGCTGTGGGCTATTTTATTTTGGCTCAGTTTGCAGGGAGCCACAGGCCGTTCAATCGAGTCTTTGGTGCGCGAACACTGGCGTGTGTATGGACGCAACTATTATTCAAGGCACGATTACGAGGGCATTCCTCTGGATGTTGCGAACGCTCTGATGGCGGATTTGCGCGCCAAACTGCCCACCTTGCAAGCGCAGCGTTTTGGCGAACGGATGGTGATGTTGGCCGATGACTTTTCCTACCTGGATCCAGTCGATGGCACCAGTTCTCAACATCAAGGCATTCGTTTGATATTTGACGATGGCGCACGCATTATTTTCAGGTTGTCAGGCACAGGCACAGATGGCGCTACCTTGCGGCTTTATCTGGAGCGTTACGAAGCAGACCCGGTACAGCAAGATATGCCCGTTCAGAAGACATTGGCCGATTTGGCAACCGTGGCCGAGCAGGTAGCCGGCATCAGGGTACGCACAGGTATGGCAACCCCCAGCGTGGCGACTTGACTGCACCTTTTTCAAGGAGCAAACCCTGTCAGCACTGGACTGGCACAGTGTCCGCGTATGACAGTGTGGATATCTTTGCCATTTTTATCTCTTTTTTATGAATATTCTTCAAGTCAGTGCCGAAATTTTTCCCCTGCTCAAGACCGGTGGGCTGGCAGATATTGCGGGCGCTTTGCCTGCTGCATTAAAGGCACAAGGCTGTGATGTACGTGTGGTGTTGCCCGGTTTTGCCAGCATTTTGACTGACTTGGAAACTCCCACAGTATTGGCTCAAATCAATGCCCCCTGGGGTGATCTCGTGGTCGTGCGATATGGTCGTTTGGGCACACTCAATGTGTTTGCTTATGTGATTGACGTACCTCATTTGTATCACCGTAACGGTACGCCCTATGAAGACGAACACCGTCAGCCTCACGGCGATAACCATCGGCGCTTTGCGCTCTTGGGTTGGGTGGCTGCGCAATTGGCACACGGCCTGGATCTTTACTGGCAGCCCCAACTGGTGCATAGCCATGACTGGCATGCCGGTTTGACGTGTGCCTACATGGCTTTTCTGCCTCACCAAGGACAGCGTATTGCCAACGTTTTTACTGTTCATAACCTTTCTTACCAAGGTATATTTCCGCCGAGTTATTTTTTTGACCTCGGGTTGCCGCTTGAAGCCTTTCATGTTCATGGCTTGGAGTTTCATGGCCAGTTGTCCTTCATGAAAGCGGGCTTGTTTTACGCGGACCACATCACCACAGTCAGTCCTACCTATGCGCGTGAAATTCAAACGTCTGTGCAGGGATGTGGGCTGGATGGCCTGTTGCGCACGCGCTCTGGCGAGCTCAGTGGCATTCTCAATGCTGTGGATAATACTGTGTGGGATCCTGCCCATGACCCTCACATTTCCTTTCATTACGATGTCCACAAGCCCTTTGACAAGGCGCTTTGCAAGGCTGAATTCCAAAAAGAATCCGGGTTGGCGTTGCAGGCCGATGCACTGATGTTTGGCATTGTCAGCCGCTTGACGGAGCAAAAAGGTCTGTATTTGGTGCTCAGTGTTCTGGATACGATTTTGAGCCGTGGCGGTCAATTGGTGGTGTTGGGAACAGGAGAGGCCTGGCTTGAGGCCGCCTTTCGTGAACGAGCATCCATGTACCCCAAGGCGGTGTCCGCCCGTATTGGCTACGATGAGGCCAATGCACACCGTATTTTTGCTGCAACCGATGTCACCTTGGTGCCTTCACGTTTTGAACCTTGTGGTTTGACACAAATGTATGGGCTGAAGTATGGTAGTCTGCCCTTGGTTCACCGTGTAGGCGGATTGGCGGATACCGTGGTGGATAGCTCCCTTGAAGACCTAGCCAACGGCACGGCCAATGGGTTTGTGTTTGATGAATTTACGATGCAATCGCTTGATCGGGCTATTTGCCGTGCATTTGCCTTGTATGCACGCAGGTACGAATGGCGACGTGTGAGCGAGTGTGCCATGAGCCAAAACCTGGGTTGGGAACATGCTGCCATACAGTACAAGGCACTGTATCAGCGGCTTTGTACTTGATGGTGATGGTTGTGAACACCTTTCTTTACCCTTATCGATGTGCTCCAAGATGAACTCTTTTTTTAAGCAGCGTCGCTCTGGCGTGGTGTTGCATCCTACCTCTCTTCCAGGTCCGCATGGTTCTGGCGATTTGGGGCCGAATGCGTATTATTTTATTGATTGGTTGCACACGGCGGGTCAAACGTTGTGGCAAACCTTGCCTTTGGGGCCGGTGGGGGCAGGCTATTCTCCTTACATGGGTATATCAGCCTTTGCGGGTAACCCCTTGCTGGTGGCGTTTGAGCCAATGCAATCGCAGGGCTGGATAGATGCGAAGTCATTACAGGCTGAATTTGACGACAGACGGATCAATTACCCGCTGGTAACGCTATGGCGGATGGCGAGGCTGCGTGAAGCCTTCGACGGTTTTTTGCGCTATGCCACACCAAAAGAAAAGCAGGCGTTGGCAGACTGGACCAAAGCAGAGCATGACTGGCTGGATGACTACACCTTGTTTATGGCCATCAATCAAATTTACAGTCCTGCACTGTGGCCGGATTGGCCTGAAATGCTGGCGCTGCGCGAGCCTTCTGCCTTGGCGCAGGTACGGTTGGAGTGTGCCGATGACATTGCTTTCTGGTCATTTGTGCAGTGGCAGTTTGATGTGCAATGGCGTGCCTTCAAGGCGTATGCCCACACCAAAGCAGTGCTGCTTGTCGGAGATTTGCCCATTTTTGTAGCACACCACAGTGCTGACTGCTGGGCGCGGCCCGACCTTTATTTGCTTGATGCCGCCGGTCATCCCCGTGTTGTGGCTGGCGTGCCGCCTGATTTTTTCTCGGCCACCGGTCAGCGCTGGGGCAATCCTCTGTACGACTGGGCTGCCATGAAAGTTGATGGCTACCGATGGTGGATTGCACGTGTCAAGCGTCAACTGGATATTTCGGATGTGCTGCGTATTGATCACTTTCGCGGGTTTGTTGATTATTGGGAAATTCTGGCCACAGAACCTACGGCTGTCAAAGGACGCTGGCAAACAGGGCCGGGCGATGCCCTGTTTGCTGCCTTGACCAAAGCGCTCGGTGTCTTGCCCATCATTGCTGAAGACTTGGGCACCATCACACCCGAGGTGGACGCCCTACGCGAACGCACAGGTTTTCCGGGCATGCGTGTTTTGCAGTTTGCTTTTTCCGGTGATGCGAAGCACTCTTTTTTGCCGCACAACTTTGAGCCAGACACAGTGGTCTATACCGGAACGCACGACAACGATACCGTGCAGGGTTGGTGGCAAACCTGCAGCGCGCATGAACGCACCCTGGCTGCTCACTACCTGGCAACCACCTGTCACGATATTCACTGGGCCATGTTGCGAGCAGCCGCGTTTTCAGTAGCGCGCATGTCAATGTGTCAGTTTCAAGATGTGCTAGGTCTTGATTCTTCCCATCGCATGAATACACCAGGCACCACGGGGTGTTGGTCATGGCGTTTCAAATGGGACTGGGTCAATTCAAAAATGACAGAACAGTTGTTGCAGATAACGGCGGCAAGCGGACGCTGCAATGTAGAACGTCTGCACCTGCCACCACAGTAAAACAAGACCATCTTTCCAACCCTGATGACAGGGTCAAAGTGATGTGGATGCGGCAATGTTTTCTTGTCAAGCTGCACGAACTTGAGTGAGTTTTTTTGGATAACAAATCGGCCTCTAGCGCCCGTCCTGCTTGCGTAGTTAGCTATTTTTTTGATAGTAAAAATGGGCGAACACATTCGCCAAACTCGTCTCCTTATGCAGCCAAGCTGGCTTCTCCACATCACTTTGAATCGCACCCGATGACCGGTAGAAGTGGCAGTCAGTGCATAAAAACATTCATCAAGGATTTGACTTATCCCTTTGGGCCTTGGTACGCTAACCGACGCTGTTTTTTGAGTCGAATGGTTTTTTCTGCCACGATTTTCTTTACTACCCCTCTTTTTTTGGTCACGTTAATTCTGGCCACACCTTCAGCCTGGGCGGGCAGATACAACACTACTTTTTGACCTCGCTTGAAAGCGGCAGATGGACTGACGTTGTTCCAGTCTGCCACTTGCGCTGTACTGACACGATAGCGCAGTGCAAGGCGGGTCACTGTGTCTTTTTTGCCGGCTTTGACCAGGGTTTTGCGTAGAACTGTCTCGGGGGCGAATGCCAGGTAGCCGTTGTCAGCCACGCGCTCGGTCACATCGCGGTTGAATTCACTCGATCGATGGACTAACAGGGTGGAGCCAGCCTTGATTTTCATGCGCGGTGGAATTTGGTTCATTCGGCGCAGTTCTTCCTCCGTCATGCCTACACGCCGGGCAGCATCAGCTACATTGAGGGTGATGGGCGCAGTCCAGGCTGTCCAGCTTGCCAGCCTGTTGCCCCTAAAGGCTTCAAGATTGCCCTGAAAAAGCTCTGCATTGTCCCAAGGTAGCAAAATTTGTGCTTTGCCGGCCGCTAACAACACGGGCTTGGTATTGCTGGGGTTAAGCGATCGAAAATCACTGAGCGATATTTCGGCCAGACTGGCTGCTACGCTGACATCCATGTCGCGGTCAATCTCAACCGTCTGAAAAAAAGGGTGATTTTGAATGTCAGGCAGTGTGATTCTGAAATCTTCTGGATTGGCAATAATATTTTTGACAGCCTGGAGTTTTGGAACGTAAAAACGTGTTTCCATGGGCATGGGCAAATCTGCGTAGGCCGTGCTCAGGCCAGCTTTTCGTGCATTGTTGACGGCACGCTGGACGCGACCCTCTCCCCAGTTGTAAGCGGCCATCGCCAAGTGCCAGTCGCCAAACATGTCGTAGAGCTTTTGCAAATAATCAAGCGCGGCTCGGGTGGATGCCAACACATCACGTCGGTCATCCTTGAACATGTTTTGTTTTAAGTCAAAATTTCTGCCTGTAGCCGGCATGAACTGCCATATTCCAGCAGCCTTGGCGCTTGAAATGGCCTGCGGGTTAAAGGCGCTTTCAATGAACGGCAACAGGACAAGTTCACTGGGCATATTGCGTCGCTCTAGCTCTTCTACAATATAAAACAAATACTTGCGGCCACGCTCTGTCATGCGATCCACATAATCAGGCCGACTGCTGTACCACAATTCGCGATCGCGCACCAGTTCAGAATCCAGGTCAGGCATGGCAAAACCACGACGAATGCGGTCCCAAATGTCCTGAGGCGTTCTCAAGGGGTGTACAGGGTATATACCGAGTGATGTCGTCGTCAAGGGTTTGAGTCCGCCAGCAGGGTTAGGGATGGTCACCGGCATCACCGTGGGCGTGACAGCGGGTCTTTCCACTTCATTGATTTTGACCAAAGGTGTGGTGCTGGTATCTGGCTTGAGTGATACTGTGCCAGCACAACCCACCAAGACCAGGATGACAAGTGTTGTCAGGGCAAAATGTTTCAAAATTGATCTTTCCAGTTTCGTAGCACGGCAAAAACTCCAAGTGAATCGCAGGCACGAGCATCAAAGCGGCGAACGGTTGTCGCTACAGGGGCAAGATGCGTTCGCAAAAAGGGGTTCACGGCTTTTTCCAGGGCGATGGTTGAAGGCAGTGTGGGCTGCCCTTGTTGGCGCAGGTGTTGTGCGCGCTCCAGGTACGCTTGTAGCGCCAGATTGTCAGGCTCGACCGTTTGGGCAAAACGCAAGCAGTCGAGTGTGTATTCGTGGGCGCAACAGACACGGGTGACATCGGGCAGATGAGTCAGGCGTATGAGTGAGGCCAGCATTTGCAAAGGGGTGCCTTCAAATAAACGGCCACACCCCCCGCTGAACAAAGTGTCGCCACAAAACAAGACAGGGGCATGGTCCAAAAGATACCAAACATAAGCCAGATGACCTGCGGTGTGACCTGGCACATGCAGCACGTCAAAGCGGCCTCCCATGAGGGGGATGACAGCCCCGTCGTTCAAGCGAGTGACCGGCTCAGGCAGACGTTCAGACAAGGGGCCAAAGACCTGGGCACCGGTGGCATTTTGCAAAGCGGCTACACCTGCTGTGTGGTCACTGTGGTGGTGCGTGACTAGAATCGCTTCGAGTTTGACCCTTAAGCGCCCGATGGCATCCAAAACCACCCGCGCATTTCCAGGGTCAACCACCACCGCACGCAGGTCGTCGTGCAGCATCCAGATGTAGTTGTCGGTAAGGGCAGAAAGTGGAACCAGGTTCATGTTTGATCAAATTATAGGGATGCAGCAATGGCTGATAACACCTCCGGGGAAGTACATGCTGGCTTGGGAGCAAGCACAAGTGGATGCTGCTGTGGTCAATGCGTTTGGCTTTCATGCCCTGCAGTTGGGTTTGCCGCAACTCCATGCATTACAGGCCAACCGCATCGCACACCGCTGGTTGGCTTCGGAGTCCGTGGTCAAAACAGAGCCGAATGTGGCGTTGGTGACTGATTTTTCAGCCCTGCCTTTTCCGGCCAATAGTCTGGATTTGGTGGTGTTGCCGCATACGCTGGAAATGGCAGCCAATCCTCACGGTGTGCTGCGTGAAGTTGCACGCGTGCTGGTGCCTGAAGGCCGCCTGGTCATCACGGGATTGAATCCTGTCAGCTTGTGGGGCATGCGCCAACGTCGGGCGCATCTTTACCGCCGCTTTGGCGTGGAGCGCATGTTTTTGCCCGATTCAGGTGAATTTATTGGCTATCTGAGGTTGCGTGACTGGCTGGGTCTGCTCAATCTTGACATTGCATCAGAGCAATTTGGCTGCTACCGTCCCGCATTTTTAAGCCAAACGTTGTTACAAAAATTTTCCTGGATGGATGCCGCAGGTGAGCGCTGGTGGCCGATTTTGGGTTCGGTGTATATGTTTATTGCCATCAAGCGTGTGCGTGGCATGACGCTGCATACTCCCCTGTGGAAGCCTGCGGTACGATTGGCGGTTGCTGCAGCTTCAATAGCTAAAAACGCAAGCCAGTCAAGGGCTAAAGGCCAAAATGATTCATAACTTTAAGACTGGAGAGACACTTTGAATGCTGTTGAAATTTTTACCGACGGGGCTTGCAAGGGCAATCCTGGCCCGGGAGGCTGGGGAGCCTGGCTCAAATTTACCGATTCAGACAAAGAACTGTTTGGCGGCGAACGAGTTACCACCAACAACCGCATGGAAATGACGGCGGTGATTGAAGCGCTGACTGCCCTGCAATACCCCAGTCAAGTGACTTTGCATGTGGATAGCCAGTATGTCCTCAAGGGCATGACCGAATGGCTGCCAGGCTGGAAAGCACGCGGTTGGAAAACCGCTGCCAAAGCGCCTGTGAAAAACGTCGATTTATGGCAAAAACTGGATGCCTTGGTCAACGCAGGTAAGCACAACATTGATTGGCGCTGGGTACGCGGGCATACCGGAAATCCGGGCAACGAACGAGCAGATCAACTGGCCAATCGGGGGGTGAACATGGCACTCTTACGCAGGGCGTAAAAATGCGCATCCGGCGCGATATATTTCTGGCTCTGGTGGATAGCCTTATTGACCATATCCTAAGCGCTTAACGGAAAGTTTTCTACGTCAAAATTTATACAAAATTCGGCTATAACCCGCTCTGGTATTGCATAGTTTGCTATGTTTTTTGAAATTATGAGGTAGGAAACTTAGTGTGAATCACTTATCGAACCTAGGTGAGTGATGTGGCGCGGCTTGGTGGGCTATTTCCATGAAGAGTCCCATCAGTCGGGTCGGGTTTGAATTGACTCAATTTCGGTAGTCACTGAATTGGTGCAACCCTGATCTTGACGTGCAGCGTGAATGGCATGGTTTTGGTGCATCACATCAGAAACTTCATGATTCAGATATCACGGATAATAAATTTCCATCAACTATAAATAATTGATTTATATATAAATTAAATCAATTGATAACCAATTGGCCATTCTTGGAATGTCTGTTACTGTCAATGTCACAACTATTTTTGTGCAAACCTTGAGTCAGTGCAAAATAGAGACCTGTCTTGATCCGTGCAAATCTGTGCGATCTGGCATAAAAACTGCGTTTATTTTCAGTCAGTCTTTTTTCAACAGTAACCCTACTAGGAGTATTTGATGGTCAAAACCGTCGCAGATGTCATAAAAATGGTGAAAGACAACGAGGTCAAGTTTGTTGACTTTCGTTTCACCGATACACGTGGCAAAGAACAGCATGTCACCGTGCCTGTTTCACATTTTGATGAAGATAAATTCACCAACGGTCACGCTTTTGACGGATCGTCGGTGGCCGGCTGGAAAGGTATTGAAGCCTCAGACATGCAACTCATGCCTGACCCTAATTCCGCCAACATTGATCCGTTTTTTGAAGAAACCACCCTGTTCATGAGCTGCGATGTGATTGAACCAGGTGACGGCAAAGCCTACGATCGCGATCCTCGCTCCATTGCCCGCCGTGCTGAAGCCTATTTGAAGGCTTCAGGCATCGGAGATACCGCTTTTTTTGGGCCTGAACCCGAGTTTTTCATTTTTGACAATGTGCGTTGGAACACAGACATGTCTGGCACATTCTTCAAAATTGAGGAGTACGAAGCCCCCTGGAACTCCGGTGCCAAGCTCGAAAACGGCAACCGTGGACATCGCCCTACTGTCAAAGGTGGCTACTTTCCGGTCCCCCCGGTCGATAGCACGCAAGATATGCGCGCTGAAATGGTGTTGATTCTTGAGTCATTGGGCATTCCTGTAGAAGTATTCCACCACGAAGTCGCAGGTGCAGGCCAAAACGAAATTGGCACGCGCTTTAGCACACTCGTTGAGCGGGCAGACTGGACGCAAGTGCTCAAGTATGTGGTTCAAAACGTGGCCAATGCTTATGGCAAAACTGCGACCTTCATGCCCAAGCCTATCGTAGGCGACAACGGCAGTGGCATGCATGTGCATCAGTCCATCTGGAAAGACGGCAAAAACCTGTTTGCCGGTGACGGCTACGCTGGTTTGAGCGATTTTGCGCTTTACTACATCGGTGGCATCATCAAACATGCAAGAGCGCTCAACGCCATCACCAACCCCGGTACCAACAGTTACAAGCGCTTGGTGCCAGGCTATGAAGCCCCGGTGAAGCTGGCTTACTCTGCCAAAAATCGCTCTGCATCCATCCGCATTCCCTACGTGGCCAACCCCAAGGCACGGCGCATTGAGGCACGCTTTCCCGATCCTCTGATGAATCCTTACCTTGGCTTTTCAGCACTGTTGATGGCTGGGCTGGATGGTGTCGAAAACAAAATTCACCCAGGCGAGGCTGCTACCAAAGACCTCTACCACCTGCCACCCGAAGAAAATGCTTTGATTCCCACCGTGTGCCACAGCCTTGATCAAGCGATCGATTGTCTGGAAGCCGACCGTGGCTTCCTGACCAAGGGTGGCGTGTTCACCGACACCATGCTCGATGCCTATATTGAACTCAAAATGGGTGAGGTCACGCGTCTGCGCATGGCCACACATCCGATTGAGTTTGAGATGTATTACTCTTTATAATAAATCATGTGAATAAACAAGTGACGCTATATTTTATCAAGGATACCCGCACGGGTGACTTATAAAATATGGCGAACTGGCTTTTTTGACTTTACTTTACTGCAGACCATGCTGTCCAATAATCGATCAATTAATATATTAATATCTTAATTGATCGATTATTGGAGAGGTCTGTCCTTAGGATGTGGTCGGGTGCAATCAAAAGTGTTGGACGTTGTTAGGCCGCCAATGATGGCAAACATTGAGTTATCCGTTTCCAGTAACCGTCCCATCGGTGGTTGGCGCGTAGCGTTCGCAAATTCAGCATGGCCTGTGCATTCTTGGGAAGCC
>CAIYWD010000186.1 GCA_903929815.1 uncultured beta proteobacterium | reverse complement strand
CCAAATCCCCCCTAACCCCCCTTTTTCAAAGGGGGGTTAGGGGGGATTTGGTTTTTGTATTGCACCACATCACTTTGAAACGCACCCGTCATCCTTGGGATGTCAGCAAGAATTTTGACAAGACAACAACGCTCGATTTTTATCCATCAAAATGGCCTCTAACGCTTATGGGGTAAGCGTTAGTAGCTATCAATTTTGATGTAACTGTGCAACAGTCTGACAGGCAGTTCGCAGCACATCGCGGGTGTTCATGGCTTCAAGACGTGCGGCTTGCGCAAAGTTCTCACCCGCCGACGCATACAAAATGGCACGCGAAGAATTCACGATGATGGGGGCAGTCGATAGACTTTGACCTGCCTTATCCACGATGCCACGCCAGCCTGCACGCACAGTAGCCATGGCATGACCGCCTTGCGCGCCCACCCCGGGAATCAGCAAGGGTAAAGTGGGTGCCAAAACGCGAACTTGTTCAATCTCGGCGGGATAGGTAGCGCCTACCACCAGACCCAATTGACCATTCAAATTCCAGGAACACTGGGCCAATTGGGCAATGTGCTCGTACAGCAGCGGTGTACCCAACACGCCTGACAAGCGCAGCGTCTGAAAATCGTCCCCACCCGGGTTGGACGTTCGACACAGCAAAAACGCCCCTTTGTCGTGGTACTTCAAATAAGGTTGAATGGAGTCAAAACCCATGAAGGGTGATAGCGTGACGGCATCAGCACCGTAACGTTCAAACGCCTCCAGCGCGTATTGCTCTGCGGTATTGCCAATATCACCCCGCTTGGCATCCAGAATAATCGGCACATCAGGCGCTGTTCGGCGGATGTGGGCGATCAGTCGCTCTAGTTGATTTTCTGCCCTGTGCGCCGAAAAGTAAGCCATTTGGGGCTTGAAAGCCAATACCAAATCAGCCGTGGCATCGACCATGGTGGCGCAAAAATCGTAAATTTTGCCGGCATTGCCCGCCCAGTCCAGTGGAAATTTGGCGGGGTCAGGGTCAAGTCCAACGCATAACAAAGAGCCGTTTTGACGCTCGGCTTGGTGGAGCAGGTCAAGAAAATTCATCTGAAACTTACGATTTTTATATCAGCGGTGATCAAAAGCGGCAAGATGCCGCTTCCACAATCAGGAAGTCTGCATTTAGGAAAATGACCGATTATTCCTGAAGCCTTCGCTGTGGTCTTGGCCTCTTGCCTACCATCACTGGCAATTGAACAGTTTCCTGTGCGCGTTGCACTTCAAAAATCGCTGCATGGCCTGGCTTGAGCGATGCTACTCTGCTGAGCATTTCAGTCACACTGCCCACCGGCTGGCCTGCGACCGATGTCATGACATCACCTGGTCGTATGCCGGCAAGAGCCGCCGGGCCGTTTTGCAACACCCCCGTGATGATGACTCCGCGTTGTACAGTCACCCCAAAGGTTTGCGCCAGTTCGGGGGTTAGTTCGTTGGGTTCTACGCCAATCCAGCCGCGTGTGATCAGACCATCTTTCACAATACCTTCGAGCACCATTTTGGCCGTTGAGACAGGAATGGCAAAACCAATGCCCATGTTGCCCCCTGATCGAGAGTAAATGGCCGTGTTGATGCCCATCAGGTTGCCGTTGATATCAACCAGCGCGCCTCCAGAATTTCCAGGGTTAATGGCCGCATCGGTCTGGATGAAATTTTCAAACGTGTTGATGCCTAAATGGTTGCGGCCTAACGCGCTCACAATGCCGCTGGTCACAGTTTGCCCTACACCAAAGGGGTTGCCAATGGCCAGCACCAGGTCGCCTACTTGCAAATTGTCAGAGTTGCCCAACATCATCACCGGCAGGCGATCCAGTTCAATTTTGAGAACAGCCAGGTCAGAATCGGGATCAGTGCCCATCACTTTGGCGGCAATGTGGCGGCTGTCGTTCAAAATAATTTCAATTTCATCGGCGTTTTCAACCACATGATTATTGGTCAAAATATAGCCATGAGGACTGACAATCACACCACTGCCCAAGCCCACTTGGGTCTGGTCGGATTGCTCGCCAAAAAAGAACCTGAACCAGGGGTCATTGGCAAGCGGGTGGGGGCGGGCATTTTTACTGGTGTTGATGCTCACCACCGCTGCGGATGATCTTTGCGCCGCCAGTCTAAAACTACCCGTGGGCACTTCTTTGATGGACGCAACAGAGGTCTCCACCAAAGCAACCGCACTGGTTTTGCGATCGAGTTGGTGTATCCATTCTGGCTTCAAGGTGATGACAATAAACCAGGCCGCCAGCAGCACGGTGACAGATTGAGAAAATAATAACCAAAAACGTTTCATGGACAAAATAGACAATGGTGGGCAAAAATTCGGTCATTGAAAAATAAAATTTTCAATCTGTCAAATTGTAGGTGTCGTGTCAAGTTCATTTTGCAATGCTCAAAAATGTCACTGTTCTTCACATTGCCAGGGATGCCCCAACCAAACCTGTGTCGGGTTCGCCGTGCAACGGTTGCGGTGTCTGCTGTCTGATCGAGCCTTGTCCGCTGGGTGTGTTGTTGTCTGGTCGTCGCCTGGGTACTTGCCAGGCGTTGATCTGGCAAGCCAAAGACCAACGGTACGTTTGTGGCGCCATCACGTCTGCACACGATGTTTTAACCCAGCGACTACCCCTTTACACACAGGCTCTGCTGCCAGTGCTTTGCAAACTGCTGGGGCACTTTGCAAAACGTTGGGTGGCAGAGGGTGTGGGGTGCGATTGCGATGTGGAAATTGATACTGTGACACAGGATGGATGACAGTCTTGTCAGAAATTACCTGACACAACATGCACCCCCAAACTGACACAGTGCATAGCCAATCGCTGATTCAAGTTTTTGACAACTGCATTCAGAATCGGTTTCATGGTGATGAACAAGGCAATTAGCCTATAAACACCAAGCAAATCCAACATTCACATCCGGAGCCTACCATGAACGACGATCAACTCACCCAGGACATTCGTGATGCCAACCTCACTTACTTGATGCTGGCACAAAACGTTATCCGCAAAGACAAGGCCGAAGCGTTGTTTCGCCTGGGTATCTCCGAAGAGTCTGCCAACCTGATTGCCATGCTGTCGCCAGCCCAGATTGTGAAAATTGCGTCCAGCCCCATGCTGCTGTGCCGTTTCAGGGTGGATGATGATCTGGTTTGGGGATTGCTCACCAACCACAAAGCAGCAGCTAAGGTCAATAACGAATCAACGACCAGGCTGCATGCCAGTATTTTGATGGCTGGTCGCTTTGCTGAAGCCCTTTAATTTTTGGAGTTCCATCATGACCACCGCAGTGTCCAAAAGTGTTTTGAACGATTCCCGCCAAGTTGAACGCGCTGTTGCGCTGATTCACCTCGGTGCTCGTTTGCAAGTGTTGGAAAGTGAAACAGATTTGTCTTACGAGCGCTTGTTGCGTTTGTACAAGGAAGTGGCAGGATGCTCCCCCGCCAAAGGTCAGTTGCCATTTTCTACCGACTGGTTTTTGACATGGCAGCCCAACATTCATGCATCGCTGTTTTTAAACACTTACGAATACATTAACAAAGTCAGTGCGTTGGATGATATTGATGCCATCATGAAAGCCTATCGTCTCTATTGCGAGCAAATTGCAGCTTGCGGTATGGAGCCACTGCTGACCATCACACGCGCCTGGCGTTTGGTGAAATTTGTTGATAACAACATGCTGGCCATGACCAAGTGCAGCAAGTGTGGTGGTCACTTTGTGTCTGAACCCTATGAAAACACACGGCATTTTGAATGCGGTCTCTGCACACCACCCGCTCGTGCAGGCAAAGGTTCTGCGGGGGGCGGCATTCTGTTGCATTGACAACTGAGGATTGAATCAGACACTGCTGAGAAGCATTCGCACGTTGGGTATCTGTCGCCTAGACACCCACAGTGCCTCATCAATGCCCGTTAGCCGAACAGCCCAGCCCTCACCTTCCTCAGGATGATGGTGCTTTTTCAGGGCGCGCACAGCCGATCTGGCCACCAGTGCATTGCGATGGATACGCATAAAACGTGTGCCATACCGTTCTTCCATGTCACCCAATGAGCCTTCTAAAAGATAGCTGTGGCTGGCGGTTCGCACAGTGATGTATTTCAGTTCGGCCTTCAAATACAACACCTCTGACAAAGCCACCCGCAGCACGTTGCCATGCTCTTGAATGATCAAAAAATCATCCATCAAATGAGGCTCTAACGCTTGCCTGGCCTGCATAGTTCGCTCTATTTTTTGTAGTGCAGATTGCAGGCGATCCAGCCGAACCGGTTTGGTCAAATAATCCACAGCTTCAAGTTCAAAGGCCTGTACCGCGTGCTCGGCGTAGGCTGTCACAAACACCACGCTCACCGGTGGCGTTCTGTTTTTCAGTGCTTGTGCCAGTGTTAGTCCGTCAGCACCGGGCATGTGAATATCAGCCAACACAGCATCAATGGCATGGTGCTGCAGGGCTTCAACGGCCCTCACTGTGTTGGCGGCCTCTGCCACGACTTGTGCGCTGGGAGCATGGCAATCCCCCAGCAGGGTTTTGAGGCGCATTCGTGCCAGCGCTTCGTCATCAACCAGCAAAATTTTGAGTGTCATGGTGCTTCCCGTGAATCAACATCAAAGGGGAATTTCAATGCGCACCTGAAACAGGCCTTTTTTCAGACCGCACTGAAATGTAGCTTGAATGTCATGCAGCAGGTTCAAGCGCTCACGAACATTGTCAAGCGCAAGTCCGCAGCCCCCCGCGCTGTGGTCAACCGGCACGGTATTGCTGACTTTGATGACCACAGTGCTGCCTCTGCATTGCGTTGAAATTTTCACATCAGCCCCTTGTGGACATGGCTCTACACCGTGTCGCACTGCGTTTTCTACCAAAGGTTGCAACAACAGGGGTGGCAATCTGGCATCGTCTGCTCGTGCATCCAGCGCCCATTCCACGCGGATGCGATCGCCAAATCTGATTTTCTCAATGGCCAGGTAGCGCTGCGCCAGTGCGATTTCTTCAGCCAGACTGACTGCATCACCGGACTCATTCAGGGCTTGACGAAACAAATCACTCAAGTCTTCAAGCAAGCGCTCGGCTTTTTCTGGCTCTGCGCGAACCAGGGCAATAGCACTGTTGAGGGTATTGAATAAAAAATGTGGACGGATACGTGCTTGTAATTCACGCAGCCGAGCCACGGTGGCTGCGGGGGTTTGTGCCCTGGAACGCAACACCTGCGTGGCCGTTTGCAGCGCGGCCAACAAGGCACCACTGGCAGCGCTTGCCCACCACGGCGCAGACCCAAGCAAATCAGCAAACGCCAGCAAGGCACACCCATAAACACCACACACAGCCCCCAGCAGCACGGCTACCAATTGTTGGAGTGGGATGATCAGAAGACGTAGCCATCGCTTGACAACACATATCGCCAACAGCCAGACCACAGTACCCGGCAACGCAGCACCGGTGAGCAGGGCGACTTGCTCCAGCCAATGCCATGGTGAGGCCGACCCAAACATGGCAGCCACCATCATCACCCACTGCACCAACACAACCGAACGCAGCACCACGCCCACATGACAGGCATCCAACACCAGCGCGTTGGCAGGAGACGCCGGTTTTTCTGCTGTTGAATGTTCGAAGGTCGATAAAATTTGACTGTCTTTCATATCTTCCATACCTTCCTGATCTGGTTTTGGGGTGACATCTGTATCTATTCATCCCCATTATTGACGATCCACAGGCTTGTCCCTACCCCTTTCACACCATCATGAGCCACAACCAATTTGACCAAAAATCCCACGCCTGGTCTGCGCTTTTTTCCGAGCCGATGAGCGATTTGGTCAAGCGCTACACCGCCAGTGTCGTGTTTGACCAACGATTGTGGCAGGCAGACATCACCGCCAGCTTAGCCCACGCCGACATGCTGTGCCACCAGGGCATCATCAAAGAACAAGACTATGCCGATATTGAACGCGGCATGGGTTTGATTGAGGCCGAAATCAAGTCAGGTCAATTTGAATGGAAACTTGATTTGGAAGACGTTCACTTGAACATTGAAGCAAGATTGACACAGTTGGTAGGCGATGCGGGCAAGCGCCTTCACACAGGCCGCTCACGCAATGACCAGGTGGCCACAGACATTCGCTTGTGGCTTCGCGCTGAGATGGACCTGATGGGCGGCTTGCTTCATGATCTTCAACTGGCATTGCTCAATGTCGCAGAGCGCCATACCGATGTCATCATGCCTGGGTTGACCCATTTGCAAGTGGCACAACCTGTGAGTTTTGGTCACCATCTTCTGGCATACGTTGAGATGTTCAGCCGTGATGCACAGCGCCTGAGCGAGGTTCGCCGTCGCACCAACCATCTGCCATTGGGCGCAGCGGCACTGGCAGGTACGAGCTACCCGTTAGACCGCGCACGGGTGGCTATCACCCTTGGCATGGTCGATGAACAGGGACGGCCACAGGTGTGCCAAAACTCCCTGGATGCCGTGAGTGACCGCGATTTCGCCATTGAATTTGCCTCGGTTGCCAGCCTGTGTATGGTGCATATCAGCCGCATGAGCGAAGAACTGATTTTGTGGATGAGCCAAAACTTTGGCTTTATCCATATCGCAGACCGCTTTACCACCGGCAGCTCCATCATGCCGCAAAAGAAAAACCCCGATGTGCCCGAGCTGGCGCGTGGCAAAACAGGGCGTGTGGTGGGTCACTTGATGGGTTTGCTCACCCTGATGAAAGGCCAGCCTTTGGCTTATAACAAAGACAATCAAGAAGACAAAGAACCTTTGTTTGACACCGTCGATACATTGAAAGACACCTTGCGCATTTTTACCGACATGATCGGTGGGCAATTCAACCCGGCCACCGGTCAAAAAGAGGGCGGTCTGACCGTCAATGCGATCAACATGGCGCAAGCCGCTAGAAGGGGTTATGCAACGGCCACAGATTTGGCAGACTACCTGGTTAAAAAAGGCTTGCCCTTTCGCGACGCCCACGAAACCGTGGCCCACGCCGTCAAAGCTGCGACTGCGCTGCAATTGGATTTGTCAGAGCTTTCGCTGGCGCAATTGCAAAGTTTCAATGCCGCCATTGAGTCCGATGTTTATGACTGTTTGTCTTTGCGTGGATCGCTTGAGGCACGCCATGTTTTGGGTGGCACCGCACCCCAACAAGTGCAATCCCAGATTGAACGCCACTACGGGCGGCTTGGGGTTTTATCTACAAAACAGATTCAGGGTGGATTGGAAAACCATGAAAGTTAGAAGGGAAAAAGGCCTGTAACGCTGATGGGGCTTGCATTGTTAGCTATCATGATGATAGTGGTTTAAGCAGTTCTGTCAGGTCACTCTCGGTAAACAGAGGTTGCTTGCGACCGACTGAACCGCTGTACACGCTTTGGGCTAGCGCTGCCTTGCGTTCCTGCAGGGCCAAAATGCGTTCTTCAATAGTGCCTTGGGCGACCAATTTCACCACCCACACGCTTTGCGTTTGGCCAATGCGGTGGGCACGGTCGGTGGCCTGGTTTTCAACCGCCGGATTCCACCAGGGGTCGTAGTGAATCACGGTATCCGCTTGCGGCAGATTCAAACCTACGCCACCTGCCTTCAAGCTGATCAGAAACAGGGGAACTTCGCCATTGGTAAACTGTTCAATCAACGCATCGCGCTTTTGACTTTGGCCGGTCAGTTTGACCCATTTGATTTTTTGCTTGACCAATTCGGCTTCAATGAGGGTGAGCATGCTGGTGAATTGCGAGAACAGCAAAATGCGTCTGCCCTCTGCGAGCATCTCGGGCAACATGGTCATCAAATGTTCCAGTTTCGCAGATTCCTTGACTTTTTTGGCTGCCTCAATTTTGACGAGTTGAGGGTCGCAACAGACCTGGCGCAGTTTGAGCAAGGCATCCAAAATGGTGATTTGAGATTTGGCCAGACCTTTGCTGTTCAATGCGTCCCGCACTGTTTTTTCCATGCCCAAGCGGATGGTTTCGTACAAATCTGCCTGTTTGCCCGACAGCTCAACCCGCGTGATGGTTTCTATTTTGGGCGGCAGTTCATCAGCGACCAAGGCTTTGGTTCGGCGCAGCATGAAGGGGGTAATACGCGCACGCAGTTGTTGCATGGCTTCAGCGTCGCCCAACTTTTCGATGGGCGTGCGAAACGTGTCAGTGAATCGCTTGTGGCTTCCCAAAAAGCCAGGCATCAGGAAGTGAAACAGACTCCAGATTTCGCCCAGATGGTTTTCCATGGGCGTGCCTGACAAACACAGGCGGTGGGTGGCTTTAAGTTCTGTGGCCACCTGAGCCGCGTTGGTCGTGGCATTTTTGATGTTTTGTGCTTCGTCGAGTACCACGATATACCATTTGGCATTGAGCCAGCGCTCCCGATCGCGGTGCAACAGAGAATAAGGCGCTATCACAATGTCTTGCTCGCTCATGGTATCGACCACTTCATGACGGTCCTTGCCATGAACGACCAGAGCACGAAGGTTGGGGCAAAATCGTTCGGTTTCACGCCGCCAGTTGCCCATCAAACTGACCGGGGCAATGATGAGGGCGGGGCAAGTCAGACGGCCTGCGTCCTTTTCAATCTGGATATGTACCAGCGTTTGCAGCGTTTTGCCCAGACCCATGTCATCGGCCAAAATGCCGGCCAGGTTGTATTCGCGCAGAAACTGAAGCCAGTTCACGCCTTGCTGCTGGTAAGGGCGCAGGCTGGCATTGACGCTTGCGGGCATGGGTGTCTCTGGCAGCTCGGTGTGGCCACAGAGGCGCTGCACCATCTCGCGCAAATGTTGTGCGCCTTCCCAGACTGCACCTTGCCCCAATGCTGCGGTGGTGCGCATGGCATCAAAGCGCGACAGTTTCAGACTGTCTTTGGAAAAATCGTGACTGTGGTCGCCCACCAAATCAAGCAAAGCACCTATCCAGGGTTTGAGTCCCTCCGTGGGCAGACGAACAAAGCCACCCTCGGGAATGCGCAAATACAAAAAGGGGGGCAGGTCAGGCAGACCTGTGACGGCATCACGCGGGTGTTTGGCAGCAGCGTTGATCAATTGGGGCAGCCAGGGCAATATGTTGTGGCGAACGCCGTTGATTTCCATCCCCAAAGACAAGTCAAACCAGGGCGATGTGGCTTCGTCGTCACCTTGTGCTTCCATCTTGACGCTCAGATCATCGGCATGACTGATCCAGCCTGCCATCCCTTCACCTGTCGTCACTTCAAAACCGGCCTCGCGGAGCACGGCGTAATCTTCATCTGCCCACGCCAGCCAATTCTGTTGGGAGGCAGCACCAGAAATGCCAAAGACACCGGGTTGTTGTGAGACCAGACCGAATTCCAGCAGACGGCTCATGGCATCCAGCTCTGCTGCGGGGTCGCGCTGCAACAACATCCGTCCGTTGGCATCATCCAACACAATGGATGTGCCTTGGCCTGCCCACCAGCCTTTGTGCCCCGCATAGTCAAAGGTCAAACGGGCTTGAATCAGACCGTTTTGCGGTACGTCGATGGCGGGAACTTCAGTCAAGTGCAAACAGGGCCTGGGCACAATGCCCGAAAGTATTGGCAGGGCTTCAAGCACAGGGGGCAATGGCAATGACCCCAACTGCTGCATCAGCGCGGGCTGGTGTCTTTTCAAGGCTTCGGCGCGCATGGGGGGTGCGTTCAGTAATACACCCAACTGTTTGGAACTCAAATTTTTGACATCAACCAGGCCACACAGACCTTTGGCGGCATGGAGGTAAAGCGGGGGATCGTTCAGGCACAACTGAGCATCTGTGTTTTCCAGGGTAGCGCTCAGTGCCCAAAGATCGCTGTCTTTGGGTGTGGGTGGAACGGCCTGCCATTTCCAGCAGAGAACTTGCGGCCGCCCCCATGTCGCTGGCATTTGGGGTTGGTCATAGCTGTCAGCCACAAACAAGCGCCCCGTACTCGATGCCAATTCAAGCGCCTGAATGCCGTATTTGCCCTGAAGCGTGACTTTGCTTTTGATGGTATAGCTGTAGTAATAACCGCTGCCAACGGTGGGCAGGGTGCGCATGAGCTGCAAGACATCATGGTCGGCTTCGCTGGCCAGGTCGAAAATGGGATGCCCTTTTTCGGGCTGAATTTTCAATGCCTTCGACTTGGCCCAGCCACCCGTCACTTTTTTGTAAGACTGCACCACTTCGAGCGTCAAAGTAGGGTTATTGCTGCGTTGTCCGCTAATGGACAAAAGGTATAAAAAATACTCACGACGTGGCTCTGTCACTTTTCGCAGTTCTGGCAGAGTCTCGCTTGCCATATTGCTCACTTCAAGGTCTTCCAGCCACTTCATGACACGGGCTTCTGCCTCTAGTCTGGCAATTTCCTGAGCCCTGGCCGCTGAGGCTTGTCGGTGTGCTGCCAGCTCTTCTGGGGTGAGGGGTTTGTTGGATTTCCTGACGGATTTTTTAACATAGCTCAGCAACTCAAAACCTTTGTAAGCGGCCTTGATGAGAAGAGCGACACCATGCTTGCACTGATAGCCGACCGGACAAGAGCAATCGCTGTCCCAGTTCAACAGGCCGCCCATTTCATCCCGTTGAAGATCGACCGTGACTTCATAAGGATAGCGTTCCGAACCCTGCACTTCGCCCGCTAGAAACCAACCCTCATTACTGTCATTATCATCATCGACAGGGCTGATGGTGAGATTGAAAACACGTTGACTACGGTAAAGTTCCAGTGCACGCGCATAAGTGACTTTGTTACAGCTAGTGACCAGCGATGACAAGTCAAGCCACAGGCCAGACTCTTGGTAATTGATAGGCATTGAATACGACTCCAGGGCTTGATAGCATTGCGTTGGCAGCTATCAAATATATAACAATATTAAATCAGGATACCAGCGGCTTGCTCATCAGCGTGGTAGCTGGAGCGCACCATCACACCCGCGGCTGCATGGCTAAATCCCATGTCGCGGGCTTGGGCCTCAAGCTGCTTGAACACATCTGGATGCACATAGCGCTTGACGGTCAGATGGCTGGCTGAAGGGGCCAAATATTGGCCGATGGTCACCATGTTGATGCCATGCGCTCGCATGTCTTGCATCACCGCCACAATCTCGTCATCGGTCTCTCCCAAACCCAGCATCAGGCCGCTTTTCGTGGGAATATCAGGAAATATTGTCTTGAATTTTTTCAACAGATTCAAGCTAAAAAGGTAGTTGGCACCCGGGCGTGCCTGTTTGTAGAGACGGGGAACGGTTTCAAGGTTGTGGTTCATCACGTCTGGCGGGGCAGCTTTAAGAATGTCTAGGGCCAGGTCATCACACCTGCGAAAGTCGGGGGTCAAAATTTCAATTTTCGTTCTGGGAGATTGTTGGCGGATGTGTTGAATGCAGTTCACAAAATGCAAGGCACCCCCGTCTTTCAAATCATCGCGATCCACACTGGTGATCACCACATACTTGAGGTTGAGCTGCGCAATGGTTTTGGCCAGGTTCGCAGGTTCATTCACATCCAGTGCCAAAGGCCGACCGTGACCGACATCGCAAAACGGGCAGGCCCGGGTACAAACATTGCCCATGATCATGAAGGCGGCCGTGCCATGACCGAAGCATTCGCCAATGTTGGGGCAACTGGCTTCTTCGCACACCGTCATCAATTGATGGGTGCGCAAAATATTTTTGATGTCATAAAAATGTGTGTTGGGGCTGCCCGCTTTCACCCGTATCCACGTCGGCTTGCGAAGCACTTGAATCGGCTGCGCCAAGGGTGTTGTGGTTGGCGTGATGTTCATGAAATAAAATAGTTTTACGTGATGTTGGATCAGGATGATCTTGGCAACAAATGAATGAAAAGCTGACGTGCCAGAATGTCTGCCACTTCTTGCCAATCGACAAAAACGCCGATTGTAGAAAGGTCAATGGTTTGCAGACCCGCGTAACCACAAGGGTTGATGCGTGAATAGGGTTCGAGGTTCATGGCCACATTCAGGGCCACGCCGTGGTAGGTGCAATGGCGACTTACCTTCAAGCCCAGTGCTGCGATTTTTCCCAGACTTGTGAATGTCTGGCATTTTTCAACACCGGATACCGTCAAAGCAGGGCCATTCAGACGCACATAAATACCAGGTGACCCCGCCACACGATGCCCAGTCACCCCAAAATGCTGCAAGGTGGCCATGAGCGCTTCTTCAAGCCGAACAACGTATTCCTTGACAAAATAACCTGCACGCCTCAAGTCCAGCAAGGGATAGGCCACCACCTGCCCCGGCCCATGGTAAGTGACCTGCCCACCCCGATTGGTCTGCACCACAGGAATCGTGCCAGGGTTAAGAACATGCTCCGCCTTGCCTGCCAAACCCTGCGTATAAACAGGAAAATGCTCACAAATCCATAGCTGGTCAGGCATACCTGGCGTGCCTTGCAGGCTTCTTTGACTTGTAAAGTTCTGCATGGCGGCGTAAGTGGGTAAATAATCGACACGCCCCAAATACAGGGGGCGCAGTGCATACTGATGTTCATTCATTTTGAAATGCCGTTTGCCTGACACCCTTGTCAGGCATTTTCTGACACAAGATAGCGGCAAACGCTGACTTTACCTTTGAATGAGATGGGGATACAGTCCATTTCAACGTTTTGCAATTCGCGAAATGTGTTTATCGCAGCAGGAGTTCACCATGACAAGCATCGCCCAAGCCATTCACCCGTTTAGCCTGATGATGGAACCTGAACTGGTTCTGAAAGCCATGGCGCATTCACAACAACTTCGAGGCCTGCACAAACGCACCCTGCGTCCCCTGGATAAACCACTTATTCCCTACACCAGCGAAGCCCTGGCAAGCCGTGCAGCTTTTGATGCCGCCATTGACGCACAGGACTGGGATGATCGCCGTGACTATCTGCTCAATTGAACAGCGATAATGCGCGGCTTTACAACCAGCTCTGAGTACATTTACCATGCCCAAAAAAATTCGCACCGAAGCCGATCGTCTTGCCACCCCCCGTCCCGTTGCACCCGCGGGCGTTTGTTTCACCGCTCCACACGGTCAAAAACGCAGCCTGGAGCGCGGTGCGTCCACCAACAACAAGAAAAACCCGGGCAAGCGCTGCCGCAAAGGGGGCTGATCAACTTTATTGTTCCTACCACGGGGTTGTGATCCTTAACACTGTCAGTGTTTTGTATGCCATGGGTTGATGACAGTCAGACCAGCGGCTTCAAATGGTTCGGTGTCTCGCGTTGCAACAATCAAACCATGTGTCATGGCTGTAGCTGCAATGTAGCCATCTGCGGGCGCGATAGCCTTCCCATTGGTACGCGCACGGGCGCGAAGCACCGCGTAGGCTTCGGATGCTGCTGTATCAAATGGCAAGATTCGACCGATGAACAAAGATGAACAAAGGCAAGATTCGTTGTTCCAGGCCGGTGTGGAGCGTTTCTCTTCGTTTGCCATGCGGTAGCGCCTCAATGCCAAAGCGTAATTCGGCTAAGCTGATCGTGGATAGATAAAGTGTTTCAATAATTTGAGCGTCTATCCAAGTTAACACGCTTGCATCACCGGTTAGCTTCAATGGCTCAGAAACGACGTTAGTATCAAGAAGAATCATTCAAAGCTTACCGGTTCTGCTTGTGATTTGTCACGCTCAATTTCAAGGTCGAAGCCACCTGCCTGTTGGCCAATTTCAGCCAATAATGAACCTAGCTTGATGCGGCCTTCCGGTCGTGCTATGCCATCAAGAATAGCTCGAACTTCGGCTTCTGTACTTCGACCAGCCATCGCGGCACGCACACGCAAGGCACGGTGTGTCTCATCAGGCAAGTTACGGACAGTAATTGATGACATTGATTCTCCATTCAAAGCATTGACTGCAATGATTGCATTTTATAAAATTCCTCCGCAATAATTGCCTCTACTGCGCGAATGTTGTGCCAGATTGACGGCAGCAGGAAAGTCAATATCATGCAATCGAACTAAAATATATGTAAATCAATGGATTGCTAATTTTATAGCTGACAAAATAAGGCTTGCTATTATTTTCTTATATTCAACATCGGTTCGGTGTGGCTTTGATTCCCAGACAATGATCGCTGTTTGAATCAAAAAGGGCATCACTTAAAAAAATGTCCATCGTGGTTAATGCGTAAAAATAGAGTTACGCTACGATCATCCAACCCGCAGGATGTGAGATTTATCACCATGACATTAGCAAAACGCACCCCTTCCCTCACTGAGGCTCAGAGTCAGCTTTTCAACACGTCTGATCTGTTTGTGGCGGCTGCACTGCTGGTCGTTATGGGTGTGCTTTTCGCAGGCCGCTTTGTACATTACCTGCTTTTTCACACCATGGCCGAGTTGTTTGCCATTGTGGTGAGCTTTTCCATTTTTGTGCTGGCCTGGATCAGCAACCGATACCTTACCAACGGCTATCTGATTGTTTTGGGTGGATCGTATGCAGCGGTGGGCATGGTCGATGTGTTGCACACCCTGACCTTCAAAGGCATGAACCTGTTTCCTGGTGTCTCGACCAACATCCCCACCCAGTACTGGCTGACTGCGCGTTTTCTGGAAGCCTTTGCATTGTTGCTGGCCCCTTTTGCCATTGACAGAAAACCCAATTTCCATTGGATAAGCGCCGGTTTTGCGGCCATGGGCACCCTCTTGTGCATTGCCGTGGTGATGCACTGGTTTCCTGCTACCTTTGTCGATGGTGTGGGGTTAACTCCTTTCAAGGTCGTTAGCGAATACATCATCATTAGCATGATGACACTGGGTTTGATCATGCTTTGGCGTTTTCGGGATCGATTTGAGCCACGCATTTTTTCTTTGCTGGCGGCATCGATTGTCCTGGCCATGACCACAGAATTCTGCTTTACGCGCTATGTCAATTTTTACGACTTCAGCAACGAACTAGGGCACTACGCTCGATTTTTGTCAACAGCTTTTGCCTTTATGGCGATTGTTCTCTCAGGGGTTCGTCAGCCGTTTGAGATGATTTTTCGCGAGATGATGCAAAACAAGCACCATCTCGATGAACTCAACGCCAAGCTGTTGGAAAACGAAAGCCTTCTCAAGCGTGCGCAGCAAGTGGCCAAGGTGGGCAGTTGGCATCTGGATATTGCCAACAACGTTTTGAGATGGTCCGATGAAACCCGTCGTATCTTTGGTGTTTTACCCGGCACCACCCTATCGCTTGAAACTTTTGCCAGTCACATCCACGCAGATGATCGTGCATCCGTCATGGCGGCCTGGCAATTGGCATTAAAACGTCATCCTTACGACATTGAACACCGCATTGTGGTGGGTGACCAGATACGCTGGGTTCGGGAAATAGCAGAAATTTCGTTTGCCAACGACGGTGCACCACTGGTAGGTCTGGGTACAGTGCAAGACATCACCGATCGCAAACGCATTGAGGCCACACTCGTCGAGAGCGAACTGCGCATGTCAGCAGTTTTTCAATCGAGTCCGATTGGCATTGTTGTCAGCACACTGGCCGATGGCACACTGATCGACATCAATGATGCTGCCTTGCGGCAGTTTGGTTACACACAAGACGAGGTTCTGGGCAAACGTTCATTGGCAGATTTGGGCACTTACGTTGATCCAACACAGCGCGATGTCCTGGTGCAGCGTTTGAAACAGTTGGGCAGCCTTCATCAATTTCCTGTCGATTTTCTGACCCGCAACGGTACGCAAATAGTGCTGGAGATTTCGGGCAGACTGATTGAATTGCGAGGTGAATCCTGTATTGTCTCGCTGATGGTGGATGTGACAGAGCGCCACCGCATTGAAGCACAAATTCACGAACAAGCCTTTCATGATGCCCTGACGAAGCTACCCAATCGCCGATTGTTGAGTGATCGCCTGCGCAAAACCATGAGTTCAGCCAAACGCAGTGGCTGCTTTGCTGCCTTGATGTACCTTGATCTGGACAACTTTAAACCTCTGAACGATAAACACGGGCACGAAGTGGGAGATTTGCTTCTGATCGAAATGGCTCGACGCTTGAAGGCTTGTGTGCGCGAGTCCGACACCGTGGCCAGAGTAGGTGGCGATGAGTTTGTGGTGTTGCTCAGTGAACTTGACACCGATCCCAAAGCATCGGTGACGCAGGCCATGGTGGTGGCAGAAAAAGTTCGCATGGGTGTGTCCATGCCCTGTCTTTTGAGCCTTCGGCACGAAGGAGCGGATCATCTTACGGTTGAACACTGTTGCACTGTGAGCATTGGCATCGTCTTGTTCGTGAACGATGATAAAAATTACAAAACCTTGATCAACCAAGCCGATGCAGCCATGTACCACGCCAAACGCACCGGACGTAACGTCATTCACTTGGCAGATGCTCCCATACCCTGATAGTTCGCTATTTAAAAAATAGTGAACAACACAATACCATCAAGGGCTACAGGCATTTTTGGCTCTAAATTTCAACTTGAAAAACCATGACCCACCAAGACATTCTGACCAAATTTGGCCCCCGTGAATCCATGGCCTACGACGTTGTGATTGTGGGTGGTGGCCCGGCGGGTTTGTCTGCTGCCATCCGTCTGAAACAACAAGCTGCAGCCATGGACAAAACTGTATCCGTCCTGGTGCTGGAAAAAGGCGCTGAATGTGGGGCGCACATTCTGTCTGGCGCACTTTTGGACACCAAGGCACTTGCCGAATTGTTTCTCAACTGGCAGGCACTGGGTGCGCCGCTTCACCAAGCCGTGACCACTGAAGCGATGGTGTTTTTAAGTGCAACATCGTCTTGGCACATGCCCCATGGGTTGTTGCCAGAGTGCAGTCAAAATCAGGGTAACTACATCATCAGCTTAGGGGTTTTGACGCGCTGGCTGGCGCAACAGGCTGAAAATCTGGGCGTTGACATCTTCCCTGGTTTTGCAGCCGCTGAAGTGCTTTACAACAGCCAAGGACAAGTGATCGGCGTTGCGACTGGCAACATGGGTGTGGATAAAAATGGCGTTCCAGGCGCACATTGTCAATTGGGCATGGAACTGTTGGCCAAGTACACCCTGTTTGCCGAAGGTTCACGCGGTCATCTAGGGCAGCAACTCATTGCCAAATTCAAGCTAGACGAAGGCCGTGATCCGCAAACCTATGGCATTGGCATCAAGGAACTGTGGGAAATTGCACCTGAGCGCCACCAACCCGGTCTGGTATTGCACACCGCAGGCTGGCCGATGGACAACGCCACTTATGGCGGCTCTTTTTTGTACCACCTGGCTGACAACACCATGGCCGTAGGTTTCATCACCGGACTGGACTACAGCAACCCCTACTTGAGTCCGTTTGAAGAATTTCAGCGCTGGAAAACCCATCCCGATATCCGTGTGTATTTTGAAAACAGCCAGGGTAAAGTGACAGCCAAACGTTTGGCCTACGGCGCACGCAGCATCACAGCCGGCGGTTTGCTGTCGCTGCCAAAAACCGTGTTCCCCGGGGGGGCTCTGGTAGGTTGTGAGGCCGGATTTTTGAATGTCAGCCGCATCAAGGGCGCGCACACAGCCATCCAATCTGGCCTCTTGGCAGCCGATGCTGCGTTCGATGCTGTGGTGCAGGGGCGACAGCACGATGAACTCACAGCCTACCCAAAAGCCTTTGAGCAAAGCTGGGTGAAAACCGAGCTTGAGAAGTCGCGCAACTTCAAGTCGTGGTTCAAATATGGCTTACGCTTAGGCACCCTGATGAACGGACTGGAGCAATATGGACTCAAAGGCCAGATGCCCTGGACGCTGCACCGCCGCCAACCTGACTTTGCCAGCCTGAAGTTGTCAGCCCAATGCCAGCCTGTGGATTACCCCCCACCTGATGACCCACTCACTTTTGACCGTTTGAGCAGCGTTTTCTTGAGCAACACCCACCATGAAGAAAACCAGCCCGTCCATTTGACTTTGAAAAACGCGGCAACTCCTGTCGTTATCAATTTGAACCAATACGCCGGGCCAGAAGCACGTTACTGCCCTGCGGGTGTGTATGAATTTGTCAAAAGTGACGATGGCACACATCACCTGCACATCAATGCATCCAACTGCGTGCATTGCAAGACTTGCGACATCAAAGACCCCACACAAAACATCGTGTGGATTGCGCCAGAAGGCGGTGGAGGTCCCAATTACGCCCAGATGTGAAGGAAAGGGACGGGTGCGTTTCAACCTGATGTGAAATGTGTGCCAAAAACCTGAAAGCAATGGCATCTTGCCCTCGAAATACCCGAAAACGAGACGCCCTCGCTCCCAGGAATTATGCTATGATTTTTTGCGGTATTTCACATGAAGAAATCTGCCTATAACGCACGTCCCACTTGCATAGTTCGCTATGATTTTTGCAACTTAAATCAGACATGGAAGTCACCACATCACTTTGAAACGCACCCGAATCGCATCCCCAGTCATCCGTTTCACCAATAATTGTTATATTATGAAATCGATGGATGTCACGTGAAAGAACCTGGGAGCGAGGGGATTTCGCTCTCAAGTATCAAGAGCAAAATGCCCTCGCTCATGCGTAACGACGCAGTGCGCCAAAATCTGACGAGCCAAATACACAACTTATGATTGACCATATCCTTATGTTTAATCACTCACGGTTCGCTTATTTCAACCCCCAGTTCTTGAGATTGCCGGGTGCGATTCAAAGTGATGTGGGACTCTGGGAGCGAGGGCGTCTCGCCCTCGGGTGTTTCGATGGCAAGATGCCCTCGCTCCCAGGTTTTTGGCT
>CAIYWD010000185.1 GCA_903929815.1 uncultured beta proteobacterium | reverse complement strand
GTTTAGACCCCATCACAGCCATCCGTCGCGGATATGGGCATCCAAGCTGGGAACGCGGGCATCTTGCCCGCAGCGGGCGGGACGCCCGCGCTCCCAAGCAACACATCACGGAATGTGGTCAGGGGGTCTAAACGGTTACCCCAAGAATCCATCAAGGTTTCACAAGAGTTGCATCTAGCTTGAGTACATGAATTTTAGCTAGGGTCGCTTGGGCTTGCACGCGGTTAGCAAAAGGCCCCACACGAACACGCAGCAATGTCTGATCTCGAAGACGGACATTTTGAATGACAACGGGCAACCCAGCCGCTTGCAACTTGGTATGCACTTTAAGTGCATTGTTTTCATCAGCAAACAAACCCACGTTAATGTAATAGCCGGGCAACATGGTGGGGCCAGACACAGACAGGGTTGCCTGCTTTGCTTTTGATGTATTGGCTGCAGGTAACAGTGGTGTGGGTTGCGGTTTTGAAGCGACCATTGCTTCGATCGCCGGTGCCGCTGCGAACGTTTTTGGAGGGGCTAAGGTAGCCTTTGATGCGGCTGGTTTGACAGATGCAGGTGTTGATACCACAGTCGATGTAGGTGTGACGGCGACGGTGGATGATGTGCGCTGAGGTTTCGATGCGGCCACGGCTTTGGAATATGGAGGGGCTAAGGTAGCCTTTGATGCGGCTGGTTTGACAGATGCAGATGCTGATACCACAGCCGATGCAGGTGTGACGGCGACGGTGGATGATGTGCGCTGAGGTTTTGATGCTGCTGGTTGGACTGGAACTGATGCCGATATTGACGGCACAGCAGGTAAAAATGTGACAGAGATAGTTTCGGATGTGTTCTGCGGTTTTAAAGTCCCCCCTGCTCTGGGAGCTTTAGCCACCTTGGATGTTTTGGCCTGTTTGATCTGGTTGATCTGGTTGATCTGTTGGGATGCTGACGGGTGGACAAGGACGGCCTTTGAAGCGGCAGGTTGGACGGGCTGTGATGTCGGGATCAAAGCGGCGGTGGCAGGTTGGACGGGCACTGATGTCGGGATCAAAGCGGCGGCGGCAGTTTGGACGGGCACTGATGCCGGCATTGAATGGGCAGTCGGTTCAGAGGTAACAGCGGCGGCTGATGTCAAAGAACGAGGTGCGACAGGAAGTGATACAGACGGCAAAGCAGGTGCCATCATGGTTGACGTGGATGTGCGCGGACTTTGAAGACCGTGAACTGGTGTCGAGATGCGTGTGGCAATGGGTGTAACAGTACGTGTGACAGTAGGCGGCTTGTTTTTATCAAGTGTCACTGCATACATCAGCAATGCAATCATGCAAAGGACTGCGTTGATCCCGGCCACCATGATCAATCGCTTGCGTGAACTGGCATGAAGGCCTAGTTCAACACATGCATCGTTCAGTGTAGCGCTGGTCGCTAAAACATCGGCCATGTCGCGGCGGCATTTCTTGTAAAAAATGGTATTTCCCAGCAAACCTGGCACTATAAAACTAAGGGTCAGGCAGGTCAGCATCACACCAAGTTCTACGGGTTCTATCCATTGAAACACCAGTCGCCCTAACCCCAGAATCAGCAAAGGCATCACTGTGATTGCGGTGACATAAATAAGGGCAGACCCCCACAAGTTTCTAAAGATCATCCAAGGGAGGGTACAAAAGCCGGCAGCCCAATTCCATGACAGAATAATTCGCCCTACCGCTTCAAACCGCGTGAAAAGGGGCAGGTAATAACCAGCATTGATGGTGCCAATGGCTGCCTTGTACAGCGAAGTGACAGTCCTCTCTGGAAACCGGTCCAGGGAGATGGTAAATTTTTCGTAGTTTGAAGTGGGTGCAGGCATACATTATTTTGGCATGAGTTGGTCTGGCTACAATGAAAAAACAGTGCCGTTGGGGGGTTTGTTTTCTTCCATAGGTTGATCCACGTTCAACGCAGTATTGGCTGAAATGCCGAAAATGGTGTTGAATCGCTGATATATCAACCGCGGTGGCATCGTTGTCATGGTTGATTTCATACGATATGCGATCGTTATATATTTAAGGGTTACTATGCCGCATTTTGGTTTTCCGCTTGAAACTTTGGTTATATTCTTTTGTGTTGTTTTGGCTTCCATCTATCTGGATTTGATAGCCCACAAAAATTCCACTGAAATTACAGTTTCCAATTCTGCCAAGTGGTCTGTTTTCTGGTTTTGTCTTGCCATAGGTTTTTATGCTTATGTTTGGGTAAGATTCAGCAAAGCGTGGGCTGATCTTTATTTGGCTGGTTATATGCTTGAAAAAAGTTTGTCTGTCGATAACCTGATTGTGTTCATGGCCATTTTTTCTTCATTTGGCATCAAGGGCATATTACAGCATCGCATTCTTTACTGGGGTATTTTGGGCGCTCTTGTTTTTCGTGCTGTGTTTGTGGTGATTGGAACAGGGTTATTTTTAGCCAGTCCGTGGATAGGATTTTTATTTGCGGCCTTTGTGGCGTGGAGTGCAGTCAAAATGCTTCAGCGCAGCAAAGATGATGAAACGATTGAAGATTTTTCTGATCATTGGAGTGTGCGTTTGACTGGAAAACTGATGCCCATCTACACCCAGCTTTATTTGCATCGTTTTTTCATCAAACACTGGGAGTTTCAAACCAACGACCAACTCGATAAATCTCGGATCACGCGATCTGGCACTATTCATGCTACCCCCGCTTTTTTGTGCCTGATGGCCATTGAAACTTCAGACATTGCTTTTTCATTTGATTCCGTACCGGCTGTCATTGCTGTAACGCAAGAGCCTTTGCTGGTTTATGCCGCCATGATTTTTGCAATTCTGGGTTTGCGAAGTTTGTATTTTGTACTGGCTGCCCTGACACGTTATCTGGTTCATCTCGAAAAGGCGGTTATTGCGCTGCTTTTCTTTATTGCTGTCAAAATGGCCTTGCAATCCTGGAATCACGCGGTGGGTGATTCAGGCTTTCATATTTCACCTAGTGCGAGCTTGTTGGTTGTTTTTGGGTTACTCACCGCCGGTGTTGTGGCCTCTTTATTATTTCCGACACAGCCCGTCAGCGTCCATCAAGATGAATAAATCGTATCCCCATGATTTTGCCATCACGCTTTTGGGCTGAATTAAGCTCGCGCGATTTTGTAGCCTTGCAGGCATGTGGCGAGGCCTCTCGCACCATCGCTATTTTGCCGGTGGCATCGACCGAGCAGCATGGTCCCCATTTGCCGATGAATGTCGATACCGTATTGGTCAATGGCGTGATTGCTGCAGCCCTGCCGCACTTGGCCGCTGATCTCAAGACACTGTTTTTGCCTACGCTGACTGTTGGTTTGAGTGTCGAACATCAGCAGTTTCCTGGCACACTGACGCTTAAAAATGAGACCATTTTGCGTCTTTGGACAGACTTAGGCGAGTGCGTGGCTGCGTCTGGTATCCAAAAATTGGTGCTGTTCAATGCGCATGGTGGCAATGTCAGTGTCATGGATATGGTGGCGCGAGATCTTCGTGCCCGACGCAATATGCTGGTCTATGGCGTGAGCTGGTTTAACCTGCCTTTGATCGATGCACAGGGCAAGGATGTCCATGCGATGTTCAGTGCGGACGAGCATCGTTTTGGCATTCACGCCGGAGAGATTGAAACCTCCATGATGCTCGCACTTGATCCTCGCCATGTTGACATGGCACACGCACAAAATTTCCATTCAACTGCCCAAGATCGCTCACGGCAGTTTGAGATTCTGGGCAACGGAACAAGTGCAAAACTGGGCTGGCAAATGCAGGATTACAACTTGGCTGGTGCAGTGGGCAATGCAGCAGCGGCCACGGCGGACAATGGCCGTGCGGTGGTGGAGGCAGCAGGCCATGCGTTGGCAAAATTGCTGGGAGAAATTGACCGTTTAGGATATGGTCAATCATAAGTTGTGCATTAGACTTTATTGGAAACCCTCCTTCGATTTCTGTAAAATCAACAAGTTAGCAAAATCAAAGAATAGGTTTCCAATAAAGTCTATTGACAAAGCGACATGAATCTCAGTCCATCGAATGTGCGCTTTGTGAAATTTGTCGCTTTACCGTATTCAGACCCCACCATCGTCATTCCCGCGAAGGCGGGAATCCAGACTGCCTTTGTACACTGGTAAACCAACATGCACTGGATTCCCGCCTTCGCGGGAATGACGGCATTTGACATGAGGTCTCAACGGTTACGCTTTACCAGCTACGGGATCAATATCAGTCCAAAATTACTCAGAAACCAACCTGTTGAGCTTGGCTGCTTCAAAATGTTCGCTTAATGCCGCATCACTAGGCACGCAGTTGGCTGAGTCAGCCAGTAGAGTTTCAATGGCTTGCCACAGCAGCGCAATTTGATGCTCGTGTGCGCAAGCACTGTCAATCAAACCACGCACGGCTTGACTCAAAGGGTCATCACTTTGCGTTACACCGTATGCTGAAAACCCCATTTTGGCGGCAGCTTCTTCGCGCTTGACGTCCATTCCAGCCTGAATGATGCGAGCGGGGTTACCCACGGCCGTCGCTCCTGCGGGTACGGGTTTGGTTACCACGGCGTTGGAGCCAATCTTGGCCCCATCGCCCACAGTAAAACCGCCAAGCACTTGTGCGCCTGCACCTACTACCACGTTACGCCCCAAGGTTGGGTGGCGCTTGGTGCCTTTGTAGAGCGACGTACCGCCTAGGGTTACGCCCTGATAGATGGTGCAGTCATCGCCCACCTCCGCGGTCTCACCCACCACCACGCCCATCGCATGATCAAAAAAAACGCGCTGACCGATGGTGGCACCCGGATGAATTTCAATGCCCGTCAAAAAACGGGCAATGTGCGAGATATAGCGCCCAAACCATTTAAAGCCATTCGTCCAACATGCATGTGCCATGCGGTGCATCACGACGGCATGCAAGCCAGGATAGCAAGTTAAAACCTCCCAGGTGCTGCGAGCTGCGGGGTCTCTGTCAAGGATACATTGAACGTCGGATCGAATTTTGGAAAACATGGCTAAAGTTTATCCAAACTCAGGCTTCCCATTAAGGCATTAAGGCAAGACAGGAGATGGAGTCACAAGCCGATTCAGATGGAGCGCTGGGAATGCGGGCATCTTGCCTGCTGTAGATGTCGCTTGCACAGACTACAGAAAATTCCACATCACTTTGAATCGCACCCCAGCGTGACAGGCCTTTTTTATCCAAATCAGGAACTGAATAAAAAGTTCATCACATCGCCATCTTTCACGATGTAATCCTTGCCTTCGGCACGCATTTTTCCGGCATCTTTAGCACCTTGCTCACCTTGAAAGGCTATAAAGTCTTCATAGGCAATGGTCTGGGCGCGAATGTAGCCTTTTTCAAAGTCGGTATGAATCACACCTGCTGCCTGCGGGCCGGTGTCACCGGTATGGATTGTCCACGCACGCACTTCCTTGACCCCGGCAGTGAAATACGTTTGCAACCCCAACAGCTTATAGGCAGCACGAATCAGCCGGTTCAAACCAGGCTCGGTTTGACCAGACTCTTGCAGAAACATCAATCGGTCTTCGTCGCTCATCTCGGCCATGTCAGCTTCAAGTTTGGCGCAGATGGCCACCACCGGTGAACCTTGCACATTGGCATAAGCCATGAGGCGATCGAGCATGGGGTTGTGAGTACAACCATCTTCAGCCACATTGGCTACAAACATGGCAGGCTTGGCGGTCATCAAAAAAAACGGCTTGAGCAATGCCCGTTCTTCCTTGCTGAAGGCGACGGTGCGAACGGGTTGAACTTCATTCAAGGCAGCCTGACATTTTTCAAGCAGTGTGACCAGACGGGCGGCTTCTTTGTCGCCGCCAGAGCGGGCTGTTTTTTGGTAACGTGACAGTGATTTTTCTACTGTGGACAAGTCAGCGAGGCACAGTTCAGTTTGAATCACTTCAATGTCAGAGATGGGATCAACTTTGCCTGCCACATGCACCACGTTATCGTCTTCAAAGCAGCGCACCACATTGATGATGGCATCGGTTTCACGAACATGCGCTAAAAACTTGTTGCCCAGGCCCTCGCCGGTGCTGGCTCCCGCCACTAGGCCGGCAATATCCACAAATTCAACTGTGGCCCGCAATACCCGATGGGGCTTGACGATGGCAGCCAGTGCATCAAGTCTTGGGTCAGGCACTTCGACCATGCCCACATTGGGTTCAATCGTGCAAAAAGGATAGTTTTCAGCCGCAATACCCGCTTGGGTCAAAGCGTTAAAAAGCGTAGATTTACCAACATTGGGCAAGCCCACAATGCCACATTTCATCATGATCCTTATCTGTTTTTGCAAGGGGAGGTCGAAAGGCGCAAATTGTAATGAGGGGTGCGATTCAAAGTGATGTGGTGCAATACAAAAACCAAATCCCCCCTAACCCCCCTTTGAAAAAGGGGGGTTAGGGGGGATTTGG
>CAIYWD010000184.1 GCA_903929815.1 uncultured beta proteobacterium | reverse complement strand
TTTAACGTGATCGAAAAAACCAGATTTGACCAACATCTTCTTCTCGGCTTTGGCATTGCAAGGTGAAACAACTTTTTTGGTATGTAATTTTTATATATAAAATCAATAACTTGATAGAAAAATTCAACTGAACCAGTGTCCGCCTGCTGGCTTCGGGTCGCCATGATGTGGGTTTTTACAAGGCCATGTGGCATAGCATTTTGCGTGAGAACAACTGGCATGGCGAAATCTGGAATCGACGCAAAAATGGCGATATTTTTCCCATGTGGAGCGACATCAGCGCCGTGAAAGATGCAGACGGTCAGCTCACCCACTATGTAGCCACCTGCACAGACATCAGTTCACGCAAAAGTGCCGAAGACCAGATCAACTACCTGGCTTTTTATGACCCTTTGACGCATTTGCCCAACCGCCGCCTGTTGCTCGATCGCCTGGAGCAGGCCATTGCAACCTGTGCCAGGCATCAATGCAAAGGTGCCTTGTTGTATGTTGATCTGGATAACTTCAAGACCCTCAATGAAACGCTGGGTCATTTTCAGGGCGACTTGCTTTTGGAAATGGCTGCCAAGCGTCTGATGACTTGCGTGCGCGATGATGACACGGTAGCGCGCTTAGGGGGCGATGAGTTTGTGGTGATGATCGAACATCTCAACTTCAGCGCGCTTGATGCGGCAACCCAGGCAGAAGCTGTCGGTCACAAAATACACCAGGTACTCAGTCAGAGCTACCCCATTGGCCCCTTCGAGCATCACAACACGTCTAGCATCGGGATCACACTTTTTGGCAATGAGGCGCTTGAAACCACTGAAGAGCCACTCAAGCGTGCCGAAATGGCCATGTACCAAGCCAAAGCGGCAGGGCGCAACCTGCTGCGATTTTTTGATGCACAGATGCAAGTGATGGTCACGGTGCGCTCTGCACTGGAGCGAGATTTGCGCGAGGCTGTACGCCAAAATCAGTTTGTGCTGCATTACCAGGCGCAGGTGAATACCTGTGGCTTGACGGGTGCCGAGGTTCTGGTGCGCTGGCAGCATCCAAAGCGAAAAATGGTGTCTCCGACAGAGTTCATTCCCTTAGCTGAAGAAACTGGTCTGATTTTGCCGTTGGGCCAGTGGGTGCTTGAGACCGCTTGCGCCCAATTGGCGGCCTGGGCTGTGCAGCCCACCTTGGCGCATCTGACACTGGCCGTGAACGTCAGCGCCAAACAGTTTTATCAGGAAGATTTCGTAACGCAGGTGCAAGCTACTCTGGTACGCACCGGTGCCAACCCCCAACGGCTCAAACTAGAACTTACCGAAAGTCTTTTGGTCACGGATGTGGAGAGCATTATTATCAAAATGTCGGCGCTGAAAAGTTATGGACTGAGCTTCTCACTCGATGACTTTGGAACAGGATACTCGTCGCTCTCTTACCTCAAACGTCTGCCTTTGGATCAGCTCAAAATTGACCAGGGTTTTGTTAAAAATATTTTGACAGACTCCAATGATGCGGCCATTGCCAGAATGGTAGTAGCACTGGCCGAAAGTCTGGGTCTGGCCGTGATTGCCGAGGGTGTAGAAACAAAAGCACACCAGGAATTTCTGGCGCACATCGGCTGCCATGCCTACCAGGGCTATTTGTTTAGCCGTCCCCTTGCGCTGGAAGATTTTGAAAAATTTGCACAGCAGTATTGAATAGTTGAAATCAAAATTTTTGGAGACACTTTTATGTTGCAATTGAATCACTTAACAGAAAACGCCGTAGAGGTTTGCCGTGCCGATTACACGGCACCGGCATTCTGGATTGACACAGTTCATTTGACGTTTGACCTAGACCCCGTCAAAACCCGTGTGTTGAACAAAATGCGGCTTCAACGCAACCCCGATGTACCCGCACAAGCCCTCCAACTTGACGGAGATGAACTGAACCTGGAGCATGTACTGGTCAATGGCGCGGGCACTTCGTACAGAAAGGATGGCCGTGCCCTGATACTGGATAACCTGCCTGATGAGGGCAGCTTTGAACTGGAAATTTTGACCACTTGTACCCCCACCAACAACACGCGGCTCTCAGGCCTGTATGTCAGTCACGATTCCTTTTTTACCCAGTGCGAGGCCGAAGGTTTCAGGCGCATCACGTATTACCCTGATCGACCGGATGTGATGGCCTGCTTTACCGTCTTGCTGCGTGCTGACAAAGAAAAATACCCCGTGCTGCTGTCCAACGGCAACCTGACAGACAGTGGCATGCTCGAAGGTGCGGGTAACGAGGGCAAACACTTTGCCACCTGGGTTGATCCCTTCAAAAAACCCAGTTATCTGTTTGCACTGGTGGCGGGCAAACTGGTGTGCCGTGAACAACGCGTGACCTCTCGCGCAGGAAAAGACCACTTGTTGCAATTGTTTGTACGCCCAGGCGATCTGGACAAGACCGAACACGCCATGAAATCGCTCATCAACGCTGTGATGTGGGATGAGGCACGTTTTGGTTTGTCGCTGGACTTGGACCGCTTCATGGTGGTGGCCACCTCTGACTTCAATATGGGGGCCATGGAAAACAAAGGCCTGAACATATTCAACACCAAGTATGTGTTGGCCAATCAGGCCACAGCAACAGACAGTGACTTTGCCAATATCGAGAGCGTGGTGGGTCATGAATATTTTCATAACTGGACGGGCAACCGCATCACTTGCCGCGACTGGTTTCAGTTAAGCCTGAAAGAAGGTCTGACGGTGTTTCGGGATCAGGAATTCAGCATGGATTTGTGCAAAGAGCCGTCAGCGCGTGCTGTCAAACGCATTGAAGATGTTCGTGTGTTGCGCACGGTGCAGTTCCCTGAAGACGCAGGCCCTATGGCCCACCCGGTTCGGCCTGACAGTTACATTGAAATCAATAACTTTTATACCGTCACTGTCTATGAAAAAGGGGCAGAGGTGGTGCGCATGATGCAAACTTTGGTGGGCAAACCCGGCTTTGCCAAAGGTATGACGCTGTACTTTGCGCGGCACGACGGCAGCGCTGTCACCTGTGATGACTTTGCACAAGCCATTGCAGATGCCAATCCTGATTCGGCCTTGGCCCAACTTTTGCCCCAGTTCAAGCATTGGTATAGCCAGGCTGGTACACCACGGCTGACCGTCACCTCTCATTACGACGCAGCAGCACACACTTACACGCTGAACTTTTCCCAAAACTGCCCAGCCACGCCTGGCCAGATCAGCAAGTCACCTTTTGTCATTCCCATCAGTCTGGGCTTGGTTGGTGCTGTCAGCGGTGCATCTTTGCCGCTACAAGTTCAGGGCGTGCTGCACACATCAGAAGACTGTTACCTGTTTGTTATGGCACAGGCCACAGAGTCCATCACATTTGAAAACGTCATGGAAGAGCCAGTGCCTTCGATTTTGCGCGGCTTTAGCGCCCCTGTGATCGTTGATTTTGCCTACACCGATGCCCAACTGCTGACCCTGTTGGCCAACGACCCCGATCCCTTTAACCGATGGGAAGCAGGTCAGCGTCTGGCCTTGCAAAGTGCTATTGCATCAATAGCTAACAACGTAGGCCTGACGTGCGTTATAGGCTTAAATGATACTTATATTTCAGCCATGCGTGACGTGCTTCGACACCCCACGCTCGATGCTGCATTCAAGGAATTGGTGCTCACCCTACCCTCTGAAACCTACATGGCCGAGCAACTCGATGAGGTCGACCCTCAAAAAATTCATGCCGTGCGCGAAGCCATGCGCATTCAATTGGCCACTGCCTTGCTGCCAGACTGGCAATATGCTTTTGAAACCCATTGTGACAACGGCAGTTACCAGCCCGATGCCCTATCGAGTGGTCGGCGTGCCCTGGCGGGTTTGGCTTTGAACTGTCTTTGTCTGGCTGCGGTCAAGGGTGTGGCGATGGTGGCAAAACAAGTGTGGCCTGGCAAAACCTACCAACGATTCAAAGATGCCAACAACATGACCGACCGTTTGAACGCTTTGAGCGCTTTGGTTCACAGTGGTCATGAACTGGCCAAACCTGCACTGGAGCGTTTTTACAGTTTGTTCAAAACCGAAGAACTGGTAAAAGACAAATGGTTTGCCTTGCAAGCCAGTTGCAGCGATCAAGGCGGGCAAGTGCTGCCGTCAGTGCGTGAATTGCTTCATCACCCGGATTTCAATCTGCACAACCCCAACCGGGCGCGCAGCCTGATTTTCAATTTTTGCAATGGCAATCCTGGCGCGTTTCACCGCCATGATGCTGGAGGTTATGTGTTTTGGAGTGAGCAGGTTTTAGCGCTGGACGCCATCAACCCTCAAGTTGCAGCCCGTTTGGCGCGTGCATTAGACCGCTGGCAAAAACTGGCACAGCCTTACCGAGATGCCGCACACGAAGCACTGAAGCGGGTGGCTGCTCATGCTGAATTGAGCATGGATGTGCGCGAAGTGATAAGCCGTGCGCTGGCAGATTGATGCAAGTGATATTGAGCATGGCACAACTCAAGTAAACACCATGTCAAGACAGTTTTTTGTAGCCATTCGGCGGCTTCCCACTTAGGATATGGTCAACAATAAATTCCGCATTTGGCCGTCTGGTTTGGGATGCAATGCTAGGCGCAAAGCGCGACGTGTGGCGAGCCACACTAGCGATTTGTAACGACGCAGTGCGCCCAAAGCGGACGAGCCAAATGCACAACTTATTATTGACCATATCCTAAGTACGCCGACCGCGTGTGGGATCGAGTCCGAGTTGTTTGAGCTTGCGGTAAAGGTGCGTTCGCTCCAAACCTGTCTTTTCAGCCACGCGAGACATTGATCCATTTTCCTGGAACATGTGGTATTCAAAGTATGATTTTTCGTATTCATCTCGTCCTTCACGCAACGGTTTGTCAAACAGAAAACTTTTGGTATTGGATGGCCCTACAGGGGGCAACACTTCTGTTTTATTGTCCTTGGTGACTGATGACTGATGTGACTTGGCAGGTGCTGGCAGGGTCAGTCTGCTGTATAAAAGGTGTGTCAAAGCCTGTTCGACTGCCTTCAGCAGTTTTTGCATGGTAATGGGCTTTTCTAAAAAAGCAAAGGCTCCGATGCGGGTCGCTTCAACGGCAGTATCAATCGTGGCATGACCACTCATCATGATGACCGGCATGGTCAATGCACTTGTGACCGACCATTCCTTGAGCAGCGTCACACCGTCAGTGTCTGGCATCCAGATGTCCAGCAACACCAGATCAGGAGCATAACGAAGACGCGCTGCACGCGCCTGGGCTGCATTTTCCGCAAGCTCTACCGTGTGTCCCTCGTCATTCAGGATTTCACACAAGAGATCACGAATGCCCAATTCGTCATCGACTACCAGTATATTGGCCATGGATTTGTTCTCTTTCTATAGAACCGTTATGTCTGCGAGTGTGAGCCGGGCAAGGCTGTACCAGCACAATCGGTTGGAAATAATAATGATATTTGCGCACCCATCACTTGTTCATCAAGAATACGGTTTGAAATATCCACACGCGCATGGTGTTCGTCTGCAATTTTTTTGACGAGCGCCAATCCCAGACCAGTTCCCTTGTCCTTGGTCGTTACATAAGGCTCAAAGGCTCGTTTTTGAATGTTGTCAGGAAAACCCGTACCGCAATCTGAAACGCTCAAGCGTACCCGATGTGAGCTAGATAACCACTGTGTTTTGAGGATAACCGGGTGTTGCTGGTGGTTTCGCTGAGCCGACACAGTGGCATCTTGTGCATTTTGAAGCAGGTTGTGAATGACTTGACGCAGTTGTTGGGCATCACCATGCACGCTGGGGCAAGCTGCGTCCAGCTCGGCTAGAACAGGTACACCAAACTGTTCGTTGGCGTATAAGCCGAGCAGTTCACTCACCAAGGCATTGAGGTCAAGGGGTTTGAGTTCTGCTGTCGGGAGGCGGGCATAGTCTCGAAACTCGTTGACCAGGCGTTTCATGGCATCAACCTGCGCGACAATAGTTTTGACCGATTTGGTCAGCATGGCTTGCTCAGGTTCTGCAATTTTGCCCGTCAGTTTCATTTCCAGACGTTCTGCCGAAAGTTGGATAGGTGTCAATGGGTTTTTGATTTCATGGGCAAGACGCCGCGCGACCTCGCCCCAGGCTTTGGTACGCTGGGCGGACACAATTTCAGAGATGTCATCCAACACCAGAAGCCTTTGCTGACTTGGCAACACAGCACCACGTACCACCAGTGTGATGATGTCATTGGCGGATCGGTACATGGCGCTGACATGGGCAGTCTCCAATTCAAATGATTGCTGCCAATGATCCTGTGTGTGCTCGCCCCTGTGCTCAAGAAAAGTATCAAACTGTTGCTGTACGCTGTGGGCAAATGCGCCCAGTCCGTCGATGTCTTCCAGATGTTGCCCCTTGTAGAAAATTTGGGGTAAGCGCAAAATCCGAATGACACCAGGGTTGGCGGTTTCAATTGCACCTTGATCGTTAAGTACCATCACACCAGCAGTCAAGTTGTCCAGAATGGTTTGCAGGTTGGCATGGGCGGCGCTCACCTGTTCCATGCTTTGCTGTACTGCTTGACGTGCCTCTGCGAGTTGTCCCGTCATGTCTGCAAATGATCGGGTCAGGCCGTCAAGTTCATCCTTACCGTGCAACGAGGCTTTGGGGCTTAAGTCGCCTGCTGCCACCTCGCGCACACCATCTGCCAAAAGCAGTAGGGGACGAATAATTTTGTTGCCCATGACCACAGCCAACAACACGCTGCCAAAGACAGCCATAAATAAACTCAGGGTCAATGTGCCAATATACATGCGTCGAAGGCCGTCGCGTGCCAGGGCACGTTCCTGATATTCCCGATTGGCTTGTGTGACGGCCAAGGCATTGTTGACCAAGGTGGAGGGCAGGTTTTTGGTGATCATCAGGTAGCGTGATGCTGATAGTTCATCCAGACGATCACTGCTGACCCATGCCAAAACTTTGATACGGGCGTTATTCAAGCTGCCCAGGGCTGCATCGTCAAGACCTTCAACCCAGGACATAACACCCTGCGATTGGGCAACCCGAAATTGTTGCGGCGAGGGGAGTTCAGGACTGAATTGGTAGTTGGGCTGACCGACTGTCGCAATCAGACGGGAATTGTTGGCCCACAGAGTTAATTCGTCAGCGCCCAAAGCTTCGCGGATGCGATCTAACTGCAACGCTGCATTGATATCAGGTGTATTAGACAGTTGGGGCGCACTTGTTCTTGTTTTGTTTGCCAAATCGTTGGATATCGCCTCCAGTGTGCTGCGCCCCAGGTTCAGACCAGCATCCAATGCGCCCTCAACCTTGACATCAAACCAACTCTCGATGGAACGCGAAACAAATTGGTAGGACACCACGTAGATGAGCATCCCCGGCACAAACCCGGCCAGTGCAAAGACTGCCGCCAACTTGACTAGCAAACGGCTACCAAATTTATGCTGATACACGCGCAACCCCAACCGCCAGGCCATCCAGCAAATCACACCCAAAAGCAGCGTGGCCACCAACACATTGACTACAAACAAACCAAAATAATACTGTTCGTAGAGGTTGCGGTTGGTGGTGGCTTGTGTCAATAAAAAGAGAAGCACCAGTCCAATAGCGACTGTCGCCGTCAATCCCAGACCCAGCATCCAACGCAAAATTCGCGAGTTGTTGCCATTTTTGTCGTAGAGTTGACTCATGGCTTGGCTTTTGCACTCAGCGACTGCATAGATTCCAGCGACACCAGCCAGTCGGATTGACCCAAAGTGCCGATTTGCAGTGGACGAGGCAGTTGGGTCAAATCCAGATAAAACCGAAACTCAACCTGATGTGTTGCATCTGCGCGGATGTCGGCACTTTCTGCAATTTTCCAATGTGAGATTCTTTGCACTGCCGCCAGTGCATCAGGCAAGGACTCAAACATCTGGTTGAGAGACAAACCCAGCGCAGACTCGGCGATGTCACCAAAACCCACGTTCACGCGCCAGCGCCTTGTAAGAGGTTGATAAGCCAGCCGCAAATAGCGTTTGGCTGTGCTGATTTTTTTATTGCTCCAGTACCAACGTTCTTGCAGCACGTTGGCTTGTGCAGCAAAATAAATGGCAATGCCTTTGTGCAGGGCATCGACGACGGTGGCCGACAGATCAAACTGGAGCTGGGTGCCTAGCCACAGGCCATCCTCCAGGCACTCCAGTTGAAGGACAGGCGCATGAACGACGGGCGCTTGCGCCTGCACCATACCGCTCATCAGTACAAACAGCCACAGCAGCCCTTTAACAAGCCAATTTTTCAAGCAATGCGTAGTAAAACCCGTCATGATCATGTTCTGAATTGTCTATCATGCCCCCACGGCCCGGCAACAGATAACCTGGTGATGCCAACAGTTTGGCATGGCTGTTGGTGGCCAAAAATGCTGCAATTTGGTCTGCACCTTCTGCACGAAAAACAGAACAAGTGCAATAGAGCAAGCGTCCTCCTGGTTGAAGTAAATGCCATAACTGCGCCAGTAATCTGGCTTGAATCTGTGCCAATTGGGCGATGTCGCTGGGACGGCGTAGCCAGCGAATGTCGGGGTGGCGACGTACCACGCCTGAACCTGTGCATGGCGCATCCAGCAAAATAGCATCAAAAAGTTCGCCAGACCCCAAAAAGTCAAGGGCATCGGCAGTGAGCACATCAGCCACAAGTCCCAGCCGGTTCAAATTATCGTGAATGCGCTCTGTACGAAGCGGATCAATGTCGATGGCTGTGACCAAGACATCGGCCAGTTCCAAAAGATGAGCTGTTTTGCCCCCCGGTGCAGCACAGGCATCCAGAATGCGCACAGGTTTGAAGTTGGAATCGCCTACCAAGAGCAAGGGTGCGGCCAATTGCGCAGCACTGTCCTGTACAGAAAACAGCCCTTCGGCAAATCCGGGAAGATGTACCACATTGTGGGCAGATGCCAGGGCAATGGCACTAGGGCCTACGCACGTGGCCGACAAGCCCGCGTCTTGCAGCCGTTGCAGGTAGTCACTGACGCTGGTTCGCCGGGTGTTAATGCGCAGCACCATGAAAGCCTGACTGTTATTGGCGGCCAAAATAGCTTGCCAGTCTTGTGGCCAGTCGGCTTGCAATTGCGCCATCCACCATGCGGGATGATTCCACAAGGCGACGGGATCACGGTCGGTTTGCGCTACCAGTTTGTCTTGCTCTCGCAAAAAGCGACGCAAACAGGCATTGATGAAGGCTGCATGATGTTGCGTGGATCGGGTTTTTTTGGCACATTCCACGCATTGATTGACCAAGGTAAAAGGATCATAAGCCGAACCTTGCCACAGCAGGGCCAGTGCCGAGGACAGCAAGGCATCAACGGCAGGAGGGGATTTTTTTGAAACCAGCAAGTTGCACAGTGCGCGGGAACGCCCCAAATGTCGAAGCACCCAAAAAGTCAGTGCCTGCACCCCTGGCCTCAGTGTGTGGCTCACTTTTTCAAGCGATGCCGTCGCCGAACGTCCTGCATCCATCGCTTGGATGATCGCTGCAACAGCCTGCAATTGACACCACAGGGCAACGGTTTCCTGTCTCTTTTTTTTAAGCATAAAAAACGCCTCAAGCCCTTAGGATATGGTCAACAATAAGTTGTGCATTTGGCTCGTCAGATTTAGGCGCACTGCGTCGTTACAAATCGCTTTGTGGCTGGGCCACACCGCACGATTTACGCCTAACATTGCATCTTTAACTCAGACGGCCAAATGCACAACTTATTGTTGACCATATCCTAGCCCTGAGTCGCTGTAAAAATTAGACCCGTTTTCGGTATTCGCCAGTGCGGGTGTCAATTTCCACTTTGTCGCCTTGCGCTACAAAAATTGGTACACCCACTTCAAACCCCGTCGCAATTTTGGCAGGTTTGAGCACTTTGCCAGAGGTATCGCCCTTGACGGCGGGTTCAGTCCAAGTGATTTCGCGCACCACGCTAGTAGGCAATTCGACCGAAATGGCTTTGCCTTCATAAAACACCACTTCAACCGGCATACCGTCTTCAAGGTAGTTGAGAGAATCACCCATATTTTCGGCTTCAACTTCGTATGGGTTGTATTCAGCATCCATACAGACATACATGGGGTCTGTAAAATACGAATAGGTGCAGTCTTTTTTATCCAGAATAACTTGATCAAGTTTGTCATCGGCCTTGAAAACAACTTCAGTATTGAAATTGGCAATCAGGCTTTTAAGTTTCATGCGCACAGTAGCAGAATTTCGACCACCCCGGCTGTATTCTGTTTTTAGGACGACCATAGGGTCTTTGCCGTGCATGATGACATTGCCAGCACGAATATCTTGAGCGATTTTCATAAAAATGAAGTAAAGTAGGCTCCTGAATTCGATAGTTGCTTGTAGGTCATTGATTTATAATAAAAAAATCGTGCCATAACAAGTGCTATGAATTTAGGAAAGTTATATAAAATCAATTGGTTAGGCGAGGGAACTGTTGAAATCGGGAGGCCGAGCACTAAACGGCGAGAGAGGATGGACGGTGCTATCAACCGCACCGATGATGACAACAGATTTTGCCAGCCACGAGGAGTGAAATTTTAACGTGAAAGAATACACCCAGACCTCCCCGTAACCACCACCAAAATATCATTATGTTTGGACAATTCCAAGACAGAAGCGATTACAGTGAAAGAACACGGGAGCGAAGGTGAAATGCCTGCGCTCCCAGGTTCTTTTGAGACTGTTACTTCGCGATGGGAGCCGGAATTCCGGGGTAGGGGTCATATCCCACGATCTCGAAATCTTCAAACACATACTCAAAAATTGATTTTGGTTTTCTTTTTATGATCAGCTTGGGTAATGGTCTTGGCTCTCTGGTCAACTGCAGTCTGGCCTGAACCAAATGATTGAGGTACAGGTGAGTGTCGCCAAACGAATGGACAATTTCTCCCGCCTCAAGGTCGCATTGCTGTTCGATCATATGTGTCAGGAAAGCCATGGATGCCACATTGAAGGGGATACCAAGGAAGCAATCGGCCGACCTCTGAGTGAGCATACAGCTTAGTTTCCCTTCTGCTACATAGAACTGATACATCACGTGGCAGGGGGGTAGCGCCATTCGACCTTCAGATGCATTCACTTCAGGTGATTTTGATTCGTCTGGCAAATCCGCCACATTCCACGCATTGATAATGTGCCGACGACTGTTGGGTCTCGTCCGAACACCGTCAATCAAAGCCTGTACCTGGTCGTAGGACTCTCCATGATGACCCTTCCATGATCGCCACTGTGATCCATACACAGGGCCCAGTTCACCTTCAGCCGTGGCCCATTCATTCCAGATCGTGACACCATTGTCTTGTAAATACTTAATATTGGTATCTCCCCGTATGAACCATAATAGCTCATAAAGTATGGATTTGACGTGGAGTTTCTTGGTTGTGAGAAGTGGAAAACCTTGACCGAGATCGTGGCGAAACATCCTTCCAAAAACAGAAAGCGTTCCATTTCCTGTTCTGTCGCCCTTGGTAATACCATGGGTGAGAATATTTTGAAGAAGGTCTAGATATTGCCTGTCCATTGATGTTGCTCCTTTGATGAAAAATATGTCAGACAGCGACTTTAATGTACGCTGTCTGAATCACTAAGGATATGGTCAACAATAAGTTGTGCATTTGGCCGTCAGAGTTGGGATGCAATGCTAGACGCAAATCGTGCGGTGTGGCCCAGCCACATAAGCGATTTGTAACGACGCAGTGCGCCCAAATCTGACGAGCCAAATGCACAACTTATTATTGACCATATCCTTACGTTCCCACGCAGGTGCATGGGAGTGATTAAATAATGAAACCGTTCGCCTTGAGCTTGTCGAAGAGTGGTTCGACAAGCTCACCACGAACGGTGCTTTACGATAAAGTATTGACAATGTGCCTGTGGGTCTTCGGTAGCCACTTGTATAAAGCCGATTGCAGCGCATCCAACACGACGGGCTTGGTCAGAAAGTCGTCCATCCCCACAGCCAGGCAATGCTGGCGGTCTTCTTCGTATGCATTGGCTGTCAAGGCAATAATGGGCAAGCGTGGTCGGTTGTTGTCACGTTCCCACAGGCGTATCTGTTCTGTCGCACCGTAGCCATCCACAACGGGCATGTTCAAATCCATCAGAACAAGGTCAGGGAAATCACCCTGGGTGATGGCATCCAGTGCTTGCTGGCCGTCATAGGCCAGAGTCACACTGACACCGAATTTTGTCAGCATGGACTCAATCACCACGCGGTTGACGACATTGTCCTCAACGACCAACACACGCCCTGACAGCAGGGCAGGCTCTTCGTTGGCTGGCCGTTCAGAACTGCGGCTTTCTTCACCGTCTGCGACCTGTTTGGCTTGCAAACTAAACCAAAATCTGGAACCCTTGCCAGCAACGCTTTCAACGCCAACGTCACCGCCCATCATTTTGGCCAGATTGCGCACAATGGACAAGCCCAGCCCTGAACCGCCAAACTGACGAGCAATAGAACTGTCGGTCTGAGAAAACGGCTTAAAAAGCAAATCAATTTGGTCGGGCGGTATGCCCATGCCTGTATCACTGACCGAAAACTCAAGCAGGGCAGACTCACCATCGTGTTTAATCTCGAAACCTTCGATACGAACGCAGCCCTCCCTGGTGAATTTGATGGCGTTACCCACGAGGTTCAATAGCATCTGACGAAGTCGGGTCGCATCGGACACGTAACGGCAGCCTGGCAAGCCATTCCACCGGTATTCGAGTTGCAGACCCTTGGCACGCACCGTGCTAGCAAACAGCAAGTATGTTTCTTGGAAAATCGAGACGGGTTCAAAAACAACGCTGTCCAACTGAAATTTCCCTGCCTCTATTTTTGACAAGTCAAGAATGTCGTTGAGCAGTGCCAACAAGGTCTGTCCAGACGATAAAATGGTTTTTAAATACAGAAGACGCTCGTTGTCTGTCAGGTTTGGCATCAACAGAAGTTGCGCCATTCCCAAAATGCCATTCATTGGCGTGCGAATCTCATGGCTCATGTTGGCCAAAAACGCGGATTTGGCTTGGGTGGCTGATTGAGCGTCGTTGCGTGCGATAACCAGCTCG
>CAIYWD010000183.1 GCA_903929815.1 uncultured beta proteobacterium | reverse complement strand
TGGCTTTGCTTGGGTGCGACATCCAAATCCCCCCTAACCCCCCTTTTTCAATGGGGGTTAGGGGGGATTTGGATTTTGTATTGCACCACATCCTTCTTGTGGCGTGGTCCAGGCATGATTCAAACGTGGGTAACGTGTTACCCACGTTTGAATCATGCCCTATTTATGCTCATACCCTGAGCAACGTCTGAACTGCTCGAACCACGCAATTGGCCGTGATGCCAAAGTGTGCGTACAGATCGGGGGCAGGAGCGGACGTTCCAAAGGTGGGCATACCAATCACCTTGCCTGTTCGTCCTACATATTTACGCCAAAAGTCAGGGTGAGCCGCTTCAATGGCAACGGTGGGTAAATTCAATGGCAGCACACTTTGTTGCCAGTCTTCGCTTTGGCGGTCAAAGACATTGGTGCAGGGCATGGAAACCACGCGGGTTGGTATCCCCTGCGCGGCCAGTTCAGACTGTGCCGCAATGGCAATTTCCAGTTCTGAGCCGGTGGAAATAATCACAGATTTTGCCCCTTCCATGTCAGACAGCACATAGCCGCCTTTGCGGATTTTTTCGACCATCGTCACATCGGTCAGGCGTGGCAAATTCTGACGCGACAGGCACAATGCGCTGGGGCCATCGTGTCGCTCCAATGCACAGGCCCAGGCCACGGCAGTTTCCAGACCGTCTGCTGGACGCCAAACGTCTAGTCCGGGAACGATGCGCATACTGGGGATATGTTCAATGCTCTGGTGCGTGGGGCCATCTTCGCCCAGACCAATGCTGTCGTGGGTAAACACATGGATCACACGAATGTGCATCAATGCGGCCATACGAATGGCGTTTCGGCTGTAGTCGCTGAACGTTAAGAAAGTACCGCCGTAAGGGATATAACCACCATGCAGCGCCATCCCGTTCATGATGGCGGCCATGGCAAATTCACGCACACCGTAACTCAAATGATTGCCCCAGGTGTCTCGACTTGCACGCACACTGTTTTTGAACTGGGTCAGGTTAGAGCCGGTCAAGTCGGCACTGCCGCCAAAAAACTCGGGCAGCAAAGGGGCCAGGGCATCCAGCGCATTCTGGCTGGCCTTGCGGGTGGCAATGGATGTAGGTTGATGGGCAATGTGATTCAGAATTTCGGGCAATTTTTGGGCATAAGAATCACAGAGCTTGCCTGTCATTCGGCGTTCAAACTCTGCCGCTTCAACGGGGTAAACCGTTCGGTAGGCCTCCAGACGATCACGCCAGGCCAGCTCGGCGGTCACACCGCGATCCACAGCATTCCAGGCCGCAGCGATGTCATGGGGAATTTCAAACGGTGCAGCCGTCCAATCCAAGGCCGCACGGGTCGCAGCAGCTTCCACTGCGCCCAAAGCAGCGCCATGCACTTCGTTGGTACCCGCTTTGTTGGGAGCACCCATGCCAATCACCGTTTTGCAGCAAATCAGGGTGGGTTTGCCATGGGGCAACAGGGCTTGTGCTTTTGCAGCACGCAGCGCAGCATCGACGGCCGCAGGATTATGGCCATCAACAGAGGCACTCACATTCCAGCCATACGACTCGAAACGTTTGGGTGTGTCATCAGTCAGCCATCCTTCAACAGGACCGTCAATCGAAATACCGTTATCGTCGTAAAACGCTATCAGTTTTGATAATCGCAAAGTGCCTGCCAGCGAACAGGCTTCGTGACTGATGCCTTCCATCAGGCAACCGTCGCCCATCAACACATAAGTGAAATGATCGACAAGAGCTTGATCTGCCTTGTTAAATTCGGCGGCCAGCAATTTTTCAGCCAGTGCCATGCCAACCGCATTGGCAATGCCTTGACCGAGCGGGCCGGTGGTGGTTTCCACACCAGGGGTAAGCCCGACTTCGGGGTGGCCTGCTGTTTTGCTGTGCAGTTGGCGAAAATTCTTCAGCTCGCTCGTGGGAAGATCATAGCCGGTAAGGTGCAATAGGGCGTAAAGCAGCATGGAAGCATGGCCATTGCTCAGCACAAAACGGTCACGGTTGGCCCAGTGGGGGTTGACTGGGTTATGACTCAAATGGCGATTCCACAAGACTTCAGCCATGTCGGCCATGCCCATTGGCGCGCCAGGATGGCCGGACTTGGCTTTTTCAATGGCATCAACGCTCAACATGCGAATGGCATTGGCCATCAAGCGGGCAAATTCTGGGGTAGGAGGTGTCATGGTCATTTCAATAGAAAGTTCAGTAGATCGTCAATGATATGGTGAAAAATAGGTTGTGCATTTGGCCGTCAGAGTTAAAGATGCAAGGCCAGGCGCAAATCGTGCGGTGATGGTATTTTTTTAGAAGCCCTCTACAGCGCTGCGCAATGCCTGCATGACATTGCAGTAGCCACCGTCTTCATCAGGTGCGCCAAACACAGCACTACCAATCACGCAAGTGTCAGCACCCGCATGGACAACATCATGAATATTGTTAATTTTGATGCCCCCGTCAACTTCCAACCAGATAGGCTGACCGCCTGTTTGCCTATACACTTCTATTTTTTGGCGTAGGGTGCGCAGTTTTGCCAAGGTGGAGACAATGAATTGTTGCCCACCAAAACCCGGGTTGACACTCATCAGCAAAATGATGTCGAGTTTGTTCATGACGTGGTCGATGCAATGCACTGAAGTGGCGGGGTTAAGCACCAGACCGGCCTTACAACCCATATCTTGAATCATCGACAGACTTCTGTCCACATGTTTAGACGCTTCAGGGTGAAATGTGATGATGTCAGCCCCCGCTTTGACAAACATGGGAATGAGTGCATCGACCGGTTCAGCCATCAAATGCACGTCAATGGGAATGTGGACATGGGGGCGAATGGCCTCGCACACCAGAGGGCCAATGCTGAGGTTGGGCACATAATGATTGTCCATCACATCAAAATGCACCATATCTGCGCCTGAGCGTTCAATCGCACGAACTTCATCACCCAAACGGGAAAAATCAGCAGACAAAATGGAGGGGGCCAGGCGTAAGATGTTTGATCTGCTCATGGAGATTGATGGTGTGGAACTGATTAAAAAAAATCGATCTGTACGATTGACTAAGGATATTGTTGCCCATATCCTAACGTCTCCCACTAGGTTACGTAAAAACTGTGATATAAAATTGTTTTAATGTTCATTTGTTTTTATTTAATATCATATACTTGCATCGATAATTAAACTGAATCAATGCTAACGTAACCGTTTAGACACCGCCACCGTCATTCCCGCGAAGGCGGGAATCCAGACTGACTTTTTGTATCCATGAAGACCAAAATACACTGGATTCCCGCCTTCGCGGGAATGACGACATCTAGGCCAGGGGTCTAAACGGTTACATGCCAACAGTGCCTACCCGCCCAACTTCGAGAACTTTTTGTGACTTACTCTTTTGAAACCAGCCGACGCCGCACGTTTGCCATTATTTCTCACCCTGATGCCGGCAAAACCACATTGACTGAAAAGCTATTATTGTTCTCGGGCGCTATCCAGATTGCAGGCAGTGTTAAGGCTCGCAAGGCCACCCGCCATGCCACCAGCGATTGGATGGAGATTGAAAAGCAGCGCGGTATTTCGGTAGCTTCTAGCGTGATGCAAATGGTTTATCGGGACCATGTCATTAATTTGCTTGACACCCCAGGCCACAAGGATTTTTCTGAAGATACCTACCGGGTGCTGACCGCCGTTGATTCTGCACTGATGGTGATTGATGCTGCCAACGGTGTTGAATCGCAAACACGACGGTTGATTGAGGTTTGCCGCCAGCGTAACACCCCCATTATTACCTTTGTTAACAAAATGGACCGCGAAGTACGCGACCCCCTGGATATTCTGGACGAAGTAGAGCGCGAACTAGGCATGCCTTGTGTGCCCATGACATGGCCAGTGGGTCAGGGCAAAAACTTTGGTGGCATTGTGAACTTGCGTACCCAAACCATGACGGTTTTTGAGTCTGGCTTACAGCGCCGCCCGCAAGACTTTGATACCATGCCACTGTTTAACTCTGCTGCGCTGCAACAACGTTTTAGTCAGGAATGGCTCATCGCTCAAGAAAGTATGGAATTGGCTACCGGTGCATCCTCCATTTTTGACAGAGAGGCTTTTCTGGCAGCTAAACAAACCCCTGTATTCTTTGGTTCAGGTGTGAATAATTTTGGTGTCATGGAAGTGCTGGACGCTCTGATTGATTTGGCACCGCCGCCGGGGCCACGAATCAGTTCGCTGGTGGTCAACAATCAAACTGTAACGCATACCGTGCTGCCTGAAGATAAGGATTTTTCCGGCGTGGTCTTCAAGGTACAAGCTAATATGGATGCCAACCACCGCGATCGCATTGCCTTTGTGCGAATGGCTTCTGGCAAATACACACCGGGCATGAAACTGAAAGTGATGCGAACGGCAAAAGAGCTTCGCCCCACCAGTGTGGTCACCTTCATGAGCCAGCGCCGCGAAGCTGTTGCAGAGGCTTATGCAGGCGACATTGTCGGCTTTACCACACACGGCGGAGTACAACTAGGCGACACCATCACCGATGGTTCTAACAATCTGCTATTTACGGGCCTGCCGTTTTTTGCACCTGAAATGTTTTTGAGCGTGGTGCTAAAAAATCCGCTGCGAACCAAGCAACTACAACAAGGCTTGGCGCAACTGGGCGAAGAAGGTGCCATTCAGGTGTTTAAACCCGAGATGGGCGGCAATATGTTGCTAGGTGCTGTGGGGCAACTGCAATTTGAAGTGGTACAGCACCGATTGAAGAGTGAATACGATGCTGATATTCGACTGGAGGGCAGCCAGTACACTGGCGCACGCTGGATTACAGCAGACAGCTCTGCCGAACTGAAAGTATTTGTAGAGGCCTACCCTCAACGCATGGCGCGTGATGCGGCTGATACGCTAGCTTACCTGTGTACCAGTCCTTATGACATACGGCTAGCGCAAGAGCGCTTTCCAAACATTCACTTTCATCCGCTGCGGGAACATGCGGGGCTGGCTCTAAGTCAAAGCATATAAATTCTTTATCATTATATAATACATGAATCCAATATGTTATTGATTTTCATTTTGTTTTCATGTCACCTGAGAAAATAAAATTCCAAAAAGTGGAAAATTTTTTTCACGCCAAACGGGCAGATTTCGACAGCCTAGGGGTTAGGATATGGTCAATAATAAGTTCCGTATTTGGCCGTCAGAGTTGGGATGCAGTGCTAGGCGCAAATCGCGCAGTGTGGCCCAGCCACATAAGCGATTTGTAACGACGCAGTGCGCCCAAATCTGACGAGCCAAATGCGGAATTTATTGTTGACCATATCCTTAGGGGGGATTTGGATGTCGCACCCAAGCAAAGCCACATCATTTTGAAACGCACCCGCTGCAAACCCTTTACAGGTTATCAATGAAAACCATACACAAACTGATTTACACCGAGGTCACCAGTGCCGTGGCGTTTGTGACGTTGGGTTTTTTGGCACTTTTTTTCTTTTTTGATCTGGTGGAAGAAATTCAGTCCGTGAGCACATTTTCTGCTGACGGCTACACCCTGATGCATGGCTTGAGTTATGTGGCCTTGACCATTCCCAATCACCTGTATGAACTGATGCCCATTACCGTGTTGATAGGTACTATTTTTGTGATGGCACGACTGGCTCAAAGTTCTGAATTCACCATTTTGCGCACCAGTGGCCTAGGGCCTGGGCGGGCGCTTAAAACCTTGCTGCTGCTGGGTTTTGGTTTTGTTGTGCTGACGTTTGTGTTGGGAGACTACCTCTCGCCCCTAGCCGATCGCACAGGACGCCTGCTCAAAGCCCATTACACCGGGCGTATCACCGTGGGGCAAACAGGGGCATGGCTCAAAGAGAAGCAAACCCTCAGTCACTTCATGGTCAATGTGGGCGAAATGGCATCGGATGGCAGTTTGCGTGACATTCAGATTTTTGAATTTGAGAATCAAGGCGGCTTGATATCCACTCTATCTGCCAAGTCTGCCCGCATGAATGAAGACAACGCATGGCTGTTGGAACAGGTAGAGCGTACCCAATTCCCCTCTCTAAAGCCCCCAGCCGGGCAAATTGTCCAGCTTCAGTTGGACACGCTGCGGTGGCCAAATCGCCTGAGTGCTGAAATGGTATCAACCGCTTTACTCAAGCCCGAACGTATGCGAACGATTGATTTATTTGAATACATCGACCATTTGAAAATCAATGGTCAGACAGCGCAAAGCTATGAAATTGCATTCTGGAAAAAAGTGTTTTACCCTTTAAGCTGCCTGGTGATGGTGGTGTTGGCTTTGCCATTTGCTTATCTGCACTTTCGATCGGGCAGCATCACCACTTATGTTTTTGCGGGCATCATGGCAGGCATCAGTTTTTTCTTATTGAACAATGTGATGGGCTATGTGGGAAACCTGCAAAATTGGGCACCCTGGCTAACGGCTGCATTACCGGGACTGCTTTATTCGCTCTTGTCTTTGACAGCTTTTGGCTGGTTGGTCTGGCGCAGATAAGATTAACTGAAAGTTTTCTACGTCAAAAATTATACAAAATTCGGTTCTAACCCGCTCTGGTATTGCGTTGTTTGCTACGTTTTTTGAAATTATTAAGTAGAAAACTTATGACGAATCACTGAATGCATTCTGACAGCAAAATGCCTGATGGCCATCGTTTATCAGGCATCAACCCACGTCAGTGAACAGGGTGTTTTTTGCCACGCCTGACACTCTTCGTGCAAAAGGTGAGCCGATTGTGGATACAACTGTGACCAACTGTTCAGACATGTCAACACAAAACCACGCTGCATGTGGGTATCGTGCGCCAGGCTGATGCCTGTCAGGTCGGGGTCTCTGCGGGCATGGCACAAAACCACCGCCAGGCGCAACACCAACAATTGCTGCACAAAAACATCGTCGCCAAAATCGGCTTCGAGTTTGCGCAGTTTGCCACGATGCCCCAGAACCAGCAGACTAAGTTTGTGAAGTTCATTCAGCGCAAAACCCATCGCATCAGCGTTGTCAAGAATATACGCACCATGTTTGTGGTAATCGGTGTGCGAAATATGACTTCCAATTTCGTGCAACTGACCTGCCCAGCGCAATTTGAACGCAACCCTCTCCAAACTGCCGGGAGGGTACTGGGGATGACCCTCATTGAGCTGATCAAACAAGGTATTGGCCACACGACCGACACGCCCTCCCTGAACGGCATCCGCGCAAAACTTGGCTGCGAGACGATCGACTGAATGGGTTCGCAAGTCAGACTGTGGCTGTCCGTGGCCCATGAGTTCAAACAACAAACCATGACGCAGGCCGCCGGTGGCCTGCTCAAGTTTACGAATGCCCAAAAGATCAAAAAGTGCTCTCAAAATACTCACACCACCTCCGATGATGGCTTTTCGATCGTCTTTCATACCGTCCAGACGCAAGCGATCCGTGCTTTGTGCTGTTATTAATTTATCAAGAAGCCAGTTCAATCCTTCAAGGGTGATGGCATCGTCAGGCCAACCGGCTGCCACCAGGACATCGCCTACCGCATTGACCGTACCTGCCGAGCCATACGCAGTATCCCACTGGTCGGGCGTGCAAAAGGTCAGCGCTTCATCAAACACCGCCTTGGCCGCAATTTCTGCCATTTGAAATGATCGCTTGGTGAACAGACCTTCAGGAAAATAGCGCAATGACCAGATAATGCTACCCACACGATAGGATTCCATGATTTTGGGCTGCATGGCGCTACCCACAATGATTTCTGTCGAACGTCCGCCAATGTCAATGACCAATCTGCGATCGTTATCTGGTGACAGGGCCTGCGCAACACCCAGGTAGATCAAACGCGCTTCTTCACGTCCAGAAATAACATCGATGGGAAACCCCAGCAACTTGCAAGCTGGGTTCAGAAAGTCTTCACGATTGCGGGCTTCGCGCAGAGTTTGTGTTGCCACGGCACGCACTTCGTCTTCAGCAAAATCTGCCAGACGCTCCCCAAATCGGGCCACACAATCCCATCCACGCTGCATGGCATCTGGTGTCAGGTTGCGGTTTTCATCCAACCCACCGCCTTGGCGAACTGTTTCTTTCAGGTACTCTGTGCGGTAAAACTGACCCTGTTCCATTCTTCCAATTTCAAGGCGAAAGCTGTTGGAACCTAAATCGACAGCCGCCAAACGCGATCCATTTTGCATATTCGTGGGTTGTTTGTAAATGAGTTATTCGCTGCAATGGTAACTGAATGGTCAAAATAAACGATCCAAACAGCAGGGGTCGGCCAATTTTCTGAAAGCTAAAGTCTGAAAAGAGCTTATTTTCCAGTGGATTTTGGCCGATATACGGTTCATGAAGATCGCTCAATCCACCATCGCCATGCAAAGCCAGCACGCCAGTTTGTCGCTGCGCACTTCCCACACCACCCTGCGTGCCTGGGTTGGTCACCAGCGCCCGGATTTTGAAGGGCGGAATTCTATGGCAGGTGTCAGTGTGTCATTGTCATCTGCAGCACGCGCCAGGGTAACTATGCCGGCGCAGCCCTTGGATCATTCTGGAAAAACAAATTCAGTCACATCTCAGGATGATGCGGTGCAAATTGACCCACATCTGAGTCTTTTGATGAACATGATTGAAGCCATCACGGGGCGGGCGGTGAAGGTGTTTGATGCCCGAACCCTACAGGCTCAGCCTGGTATGCAGGTATCAGCACCCAATATAGCCGCTACCGATACACCCCAGCCAGCTCAGGCAGGTTGGGGTATGGAGCTTGATACACATGAGAGCGTTGCAGAGTCAGAAACCACTCAGGTCAGTGCGTCAGGTGTGGTGCAAACGGCAGATGGCAAACAGATTAACTTTTCCCTGCAACTTAACATGAGCCGCGTTTATGTTGAAGAAAACAGCACATCGATTCGATCAGGCGATGCTGTTCGCCAAGACCCTCTCGTCATTAATTTTGCAGGCAATAGCGTAGAACTCACCGACACCCAATTTTCTTTTGATCTCAATGCAGATGGGAACCAAGAGAATATTGCTTTTGTGGCAGGTGGCAGTGGTTTTCTGGCACTTGACAAAAACGGCGATGGTCACATTAACGATGGCACAGAATTATTTGGAACGCGCAGTGGCGATGGTTTTGCTGACTTGGCAAAGTTTGATCAAGACGGCAACCACTGGATTGACGAAAACGACGCGGTTTATAGCCAGTTGCGTGTGTGGCAAAAGGATGCCAGCGGGCAAGACACTTTGAGCAGTTTGTCCCAAAATGGCGTTGGGGCGCTGTACCTGGGGCGCGTCGCCAGCCCGTTTTCAGTCAATACTGCCACCAACCAAACCCTGGGCATGGTGCGCAGCACGGGTTTATTTTTATACGAATCAGGTCAGGCAGGCTCTTTGCAGCAGGTGGATTTGTAGCACGGGTTGCGGTGGATTGTTACGGTTTATTTTGGCCAGGTATCAGGTGATGTTTGCCGTTGCCAATCAAATCAGCACGTCCCATCGTTTGAAGGGCTTCTCGCAACAGAGGCCAGTTTTTCGGATCGTGGTAACGCAAAAAAGCCTTGTGCAAACGTCTGCGTTTGTCGCCACGCACAACCTCAACGGTTTCATCGTCAGCTTCGATGTGGCGATGCAGTTTGTGCAAGGGGTTTCGTCCCGTGTGGTACATGGCAGTGGCCGTGGTCATGGGGCTGGGGTAAAAAGTTTGTACCTGATCAAGGCGCAAACTGTTTTTCTTGAGCCACAACGCTAAATTCAACATATCCACATCGCTGGTGCCTGGGTGGGCTGCGATAAAGTAGGGAATCAAGTACTGTGTTTTACCGGCTTCTGATGAAAACTTGTCAAACAATGCCTTGAATTTTTCATAACTACCCATGCCGGGCTTCATCATTTTGGACAGTGGCCCAGGCTCTGTATGTTCGGGGGCAATTTTCAGATAACCGCCCACATGGTGTTGCACCAGTTCCTTCACATAATCTGTATGAAGCACAGCCAAGTCATAACGAACACCTGAACCAATGAGTATTTTCTTGATGCCAGCAAGGGTTCTGGCCCTGCGGTAAATCTGGATAAGCGGTGTGTGGTCGGTGATGAGATTTTTACAAACCACAGGAAAGACGCAACTGGGTTTTCGGCAAACTGTTTGAATATCAACACTCTTGCAGCCTAGTCGGTACATATTGGCAGTCGGGCCGCCAAGGTCAGAAATGGTGCCGGTAAAACCTTTGACCTTGTCACGAATCTCTTCAATTTCACGGATCACTGAATCCGCTGAACGATTTTGGATGATTTTGCCTTCGTGCTCGGTAATACTGCAAAAGGTGCAGCCACCAAAGCAGCCGCGCATGAGAATGACACTGGTGCGAATCATCTCCCATGCAGGAATTTTAGTGTCAGCATCAAAGTTGCCATTCTTATCAGCATAGATGGGGTGCGGACTTCTGGCGTAGGGCAGGGCAAAGATGTCATCCATCTCGGCAGTAGTCAAAGGGATTGGCGGCGGGTTGATCCAGACATCTTTGGCTGTGACACCCTCACCGTGAGCTTGAACCAATGCACGGGCATTGCCGGGGTTGGTTTCCTGATGCAGCACACGACTGGCATGGGCATACAGCACTGGGTCAGACTTGACTTGTTCGTAACCAGGCAAGCGAATAACAGTTTGATCACGCGGCAAAAGTTGAATGCCATTTTGGCCTGTAAGGCGCATGGAATAAGGATAAGTAGCTATTGATTGTGTAGTATTTTGACAATGGACAGCTTGCTCACTGGTGGTGTGATAGGGGTTGATTTTCGGCTCGATGCGGCCAGGTTCATCCACTTGGGTAGAGTCCCATTCAAACCAGGCCGTGCCATCCGGTTTGCGAACAAAAGCAGTGCCGCGCACATTGGTGATGTGTTCTACGGGTTCGCGTGCGGCCAGACGATGGGCAATTTCCACAATGGCACGCTCGGCATTGCCAAACAGTAGCAGGTCGCACTTGGCATCGACTACCATACTGCGGCGCACCTTATCGCTCCAGTAATCGTAGTGTGCTGTACGACGTAAGCTGGCTTCGATGCCGCCGAGCACAACAGGAACGTTTTTGAAAGCCTCTCGGCAGCGCTGGCTATAGACAAGAGCAGCTCGGTCAGGACGTTTGCCTGCAACGTTACCTGGGGTGTAGGCATCGTCGGTGCGGATTTTGCGATCTGCTGTATAGTGGTTGATCATGCTGTCCATATTGCCTGCTGTCACCCCCCAAAATAGATTGGGTTGGCCTAAACATTTGAAGGGTTCGGCGCTGTGCCAGTCGGGCTGGGCGATGATGCCCACCCTGAAACCCTGCGCTTCCAACACACGACCAATCACCGCCATGCCAAAACTGGGGTGATCGATGTAGGCATCACCCGTGACCAACACAACGTCGCAACTATCCCAACCCAAAGTGTCCATTTCAAGGCGACTCATGGGTAAAAAAGGGGCGATGCCAAAACGCGCAGCCCAAAACTTGCGGTAGCTATTTAGTGTCTGAACGAAAAGTCATTTTACTTTTAATAATCATATTATTACATCTACTTTTCAAAACGAAGATTTTTAGAAAAGTAGCCGTTTAGGCCGAATTTGCGGCGTTGCTATAGCT
>CAIYWD010000182.1 GCA_903929815.1 uncultured beta proteobacterium | reverse complement strand
TGTGCATTTGGCCGTCAGAGTTAAAGATGCAATGCTAGGCGCAAATCGTGCGGTGTGGCCCAGCCACATAAGCGATTTGTAACGACGCAGTGCGCCCAAATCTGACGAGCCAAATGCACAACTTATTATTGACCATATCCTTAATGTCATAGTAATATCAGACAACCTGATCTCTACACGGCAAGTTTGACATAAGTCAAGTTAAAATATACTTATAAATCAATCACAAACGGTAAAATTTCGTGAATTCCAAGCGCTGCCATGTTCAGTGACTCAGATTTTGTAAAAATACCGAAATCGCCTGTATAGGCACACGTAAACTATAACAATAATAGCAATATAAATTTATTTAACAAGAATTTACGTTTGAAATGGCTTGTAACTCATGTTCTTTGGATGGTCAAATTGGGATCATCAAAAAATCCAAGAGATCAGGTTATCTGAATATATCTCACATACAGAGTCCGTAGCTGGTCAAGCGACTCATCCCATCAAGCTCACTCATGGGTTGACTGAAATTCTTGGCGCTTTGTCAGTACTGGACTCTATTTTCGAAAAAGCCTATCCGTTTAACCATGTTCACCTTTTTATCCCGCTTACTTAGGCTGCGTTCGCCAGTTGTTTCCCATCGAGTTCAGCTTTCCGATGCGTCGATGGATGCACAAGAAGAAGAGGAAGGCACCGAAAACCTGGTGGTTTTGCGGCGTGCGGTGCTGGACCGTGATAAAAAAGTGGCGGGCTATGAATTTTTTTTACCCGACGAGGCTGCCGCTGGCCAGATCGATCCCAAACACGAACGATCGTTTTTGAAATTTCTGGAATCCGTGGTGTCTAGCGCCATGCTGGGCAAACGCCGCGCTTTTACGGCGGTTCCGGCCTATCTGCTTTTCGATCCCTTGCTTGAAAAGCTGGCCAAGGCCGGTATTATTGTGCTGGTGCGCTTTGCTCCGGATGCCAAGGATATGGCACGGTTCACCGAACGTATGCAGGCCATGCACAACGCCGGCATGATGATGGGGTTGTCTGATGCGCGCGTTGCGATCACGCATTCAGCGCTTGGCAACTGCTCCAACCTGGGATTTCTGCCCGTGGACCAGATCATTCCACCTGACTTGCTCCAATTGGTACGTTTACTAACCACCCAGCATCCCAATATGCAGTTGTGTGCTTCTGGGGTCAGGTTTTACGAGGAGTTTGAAGTTTGTCGCCGTTTGCGGATGCATGGTTTCATCGGCCCTTTTGCCACCCATCGCCGCGATTGGCAGAACAACATGATCGATCCTGGAACTTTGCGTCTGTGCAAACTGGTCACTAGCCTGCGTTCAGGCGCGGAGATGGATGTCATTATCAAGGACGTCAAGCTCGACCCGTTGCTGTCCTATCGCCTCCTTTGCTATGCCAATTCCGCGGCCATCGGAGCGCAGCACAAGATTCTGGCGCTCAAAGATGCCATTCTTTTGATTGGTCGTGAGCCGCTGTTTCGCTGGCTTGTGCTGCTGTTGTGTGCCTCGGCGCCGTCACGGTCTGCAGACAGCATCTTGCTGGAAAATGCGTTGGTGCGTGGGCGCATGATGGAGATGCTGTCGGAGAAGATATCGCCTGAAGCAACAGAGAATTTTTTCTTGACCGGCGTGCTCTCGCTGCTTGATGTGATATTGCAACTACCGGCACAGGCCTTGTTTAAAACCCTTGATTTGCCCAACGAAGTGAAGGCCGCACTGCTGGAGCGCAAAGGCCCTTATGCTGGTCTTTTGCGCCTTGCCGAAGCCAGCGAACAGACTCAGGCTAAAGGCATTAGCGATTTGTGTACTGAACTCGGAATCGAGCCACGGATGTTCAGCGAGGTTCAAACCGAGGCACTGATTTGGGCACGGGGGCAAAACCATGGTGATGCCGAAGAAGCCACGTTTTTGACGGGACAACCCGCCACTGCCGCAGTGCAGGATGTGCAGCCGGATGTTTTGCAGCAACGTATGGCTGTTGTTCAGGAACATGCGGATGGGGTTACGACAAAACCACTCGGTGATGCATGCGATTTGCAGTTCGAGGCAGCGCAGCGCGGTGAGTCTGATGCCCAATATGCAATGGGTGCGCGTTATGCCCGTGGCGATGGCGTTGCGCGAGATATTGCCAAGTCGCTGGAGTGGTACACCAAGGCCGCGCGGCAAGGCAGCGCCAAGGCACAATGGAATGTCGCTGTTATTCATGCGCACGATCAAGTCGGCATTAACAGAGATGCGCAGCAAGCCTGTCTGTGGTATCAGAAGGCGGCGGATCAGGGGTTTGCTCCGGCGCAGGCCGCCCTTGGGCTGATGTATGCAGCAGGGCAGGGCGTGCAAAAGGATGTGAACAAGGCCATGGCGCTTTTGTTACAGGCAGCGCTTCAGGGCGATATGGAAGCCCAGCACAACTTGGCAGTCCTGCATGAACAAGGGGCGGCTGGAGAGCAGAACCTGGAACAGGCTTTGGTCTGGTTTTCCAAGGCGGCGGAACAAGGCCTACCGAAGGCACAGGAAAGGCTGGGACTCATGTTTGCGATCGGTCAGCCGGTGGAGCAGGATCTGATCGAGGCTCATAAATGGTTTTTCATTGCCAGCAAGAGTAACTTGGAGGCAGCCAAGGCCAATCTGACGCATTCCATGACTCTTATGGATGCCGATCAGGTCATAGAGGCAGAACATCGCGCCAAACTCTGGATGCAAAACCACACAGTCGTACTCAGGAGTACGTCGGATTTTGAATAGTAAATTGTTGAAATGCACAACTTATTGTTGACCATATCCTTATTTGACGGTTCTGGCCAGCTTGAACAAATAGGCGCTGATGCGCAAATTGGCTTGGCGTGCGTTGCCTAGGTTAATGTCAAAGCGGTAGCGGCCATTGACCGATACCAAGCCGATCATCCCGCCCTGGTCTGCAAAATCTGGCAAATCGCTCACCGTCAGCGCTCTTGTTTTTGACGCTGCTGTCAGCCAGGCTGCCAAGGGAGTTGGCAGTTCCGCTGGCAGATAGAGTATTTTGCAGTTGTCCATGTCAGAAGGTCGCATTAATGACCTGACCTGAACCTGCCTGTTTTGAACTGTTTGTTTGGCCAATTCGCCAAGTTTTTCAACCATGGCAGCATCACCTGGTGCCAGGCAGATATACATAGGCTCACCTGGTTTAAGTGTGGCTTCTGGCCATTCAACATAGCGGGCAAAGTTCAACACAAAACCCAAACGTACTGTGGGCGTGTCTTGTGCTTGCACGTCTCTTGCGCACCATGTAACCAAGGTGACGGACAGGACGAACAGGGTGATATACCGACGCAAAGTTGCTGCGTCCCTAAAAATTCATCCGCAATTGCGCACTCAGGCTGCGTGGTGTACAGGTGGGCAGCAGCATGGGAAAGGTTTTTGCATCTGGGATGTCGGCGTAGGCATCGCAGGCACCATCGTTCAGATTTTGCCCAACAAGTGATATCTCCAGATATTTTTGGAGCTTCCAGGTGGCGCTGAGATCGACGCTGTTATAAGCGCGACGTGCATCCACCAGTATGCCGATACTGCCAGGTCGCTCATCCATGTGACGAAGCCACAGACTGACATTCGTGGCCGATGTTGGTGCCCAGGAAGCGTGTAGCGATGTTGTTTGGTGAGGCACGATACCGCTACCCTCCACCCACATCAATTCCGACGAAGATACAACACTCTGCCAAGTCTGAGACATGCGCAGATACCAGCTTTGTGCCGGATGCCAGTCCATGGACAGTTCAGCGCCGTTGAGTGTGAGTTCACCCAGGTTGACATAGGGTAAGTAGATATCAACGTAGTCGATGTAGGTACCAACCTGATGTGGCACGAAGCGTACAGCACCAGGATCGAAAGCACCAACCCTGTCATATCGGTGCGAAAAAAGCACTGCGTCGGTTGTCAAAGCGGGCGCCCATTGTGAACGCAGACCCACTTGAGTGGCTTTGAGTTTTTCGCTGTACTGGCCTTGGTTCAATACACGCAAAACATTGGGCACCGTGGGACCCGGTCCTAGCGTTGTAGTTCCTTCCATGTAACTGAAGTTAATCCCTTGCTCACCGCGTGATGGCGCACGTGAAGTTTTGGAGAGTGCGCCCCACAAGGTGTGGGCAGGAGAGAGATGCCATGATAAACGAGCATCGGGCTGTTTTTCCCAGCCGGTGAACTCGTTGTGATCCATTCGCAACCCCAGCGTCAACCGCCAGTTCTCAGCAAGGGTAATCTCATCTTGACCAAATATGCCGTAACTGCCTGTGCGACGCGATGTTTCGTTTTCCCACACCATCAGTGTGACAGGCATGTTGTCTCTACTCAAACGATAGCCGCCACCCCAGACAATATCGTGGCGTTCGCCCAACTTGAAAAGGTGATGCACATCAATATCAAAAGTTTCGCGACGGTCAGCCAATAGTTCACCCATGGTGAGATTGGCATGCGCATAAGCCACCTGAATTTGCAGGTCACCACCATGGGACAAAGACTGGATGTAACGACCACGCAGCGTCTGGCCGTCATGGCTCTCTGTGCCAGGATTGGCAAAAACGGTATTGGGAAGGCTAAAGGTTGTGACCAAATCGGAACGTACAGAGTGAAAATCTCCCGAGACATCCCAACGTGCGCCGCCTGAAAGATAGCCGTCTACACGAAAGCCTGCGGCCTCTGTGTGGTAGGCGTCCATGCCATCACCACCATAGATGGCATTTTGGCTGTTGGCGTTTTGTTTGGATCCATACACACGGTAGAGCACACTGCCATCGGCGTTTTGACCACCCCAACGCACACGACCATAAGTACCTTCCACATTGCCGCCACCGATCACAAATTGTCCACCTTGCGTTGCCGCAGCAGACTTGGTGATGATGTTGATCACGCCGTTCACCCCATTGGATCCCCAAACGGCAGCAGCAGGTCCGCGTATGACCTCAATGCGTTCAATATCTTCCATGGGAAATTGGAAATCATCCCACAGTACTCCCGAAAACGCAGGACTGTAGGCATTACGACCATCGACCAAAACCAGCAACTTGTTGGACAAGCGGGTGGCAAATCCACGGATGGAGACCGCCCAACGGTTGCCGGAAATGCGCGTGGCGTCCACACCGGGCGCCATGCGCAGCACTTCAGGCAGCGAGTTGGCACCTGACATACGAATATCTTCAGCACTGATGACATAGACAGCAGCAGCCACGTTGGCCAGCTTTTGCGGCTTTTTCGAGACCGTCGTGACTTCAACCTGCATCAGGTCCTCGAGTGAAAAATCATTCAACCCAGGTGGCTTGTCTTGGGCAAAAACCGTCAGCGAAACAGCGAGCAAAAGCAGGGTTGAAATGCGTTTCATGGTGTCACTCTACAAGTGGGTTGGTTAAAAAGTCTGCCATTTTTTCAAAAGACAGTGGTTCGCTGAAAAAATAGCCTTGGATACTATCGCAGCCCATGTGTGCAAGTGCCAAGTATTGTTCGCTGGTTTCTACCCCTTCGGCAATCACACGTATTCCCAGCGTTTTGGCCATTGCAACCACCGCACGAATGATGGCTTCGTCGGCTTTTGATGCAGGCAGGTCGCGCACAAAAGCGCGGTCAATTTTTAGCTTGGACAGCGGTAATTGCTTGATGTACTGCAAAGATGAATACCCAGTGCCAAAATCGTCTAGCGCAATGTGCATGCCATGGTCGCGCAACGAGTGCATGAGGGACAGCGCACTGGTGGCATCTTCCATCAAAATGCTTTCTGTAATTTCCAATTCCAACTGAGAGGCAGGCATCCCGGTTTGCGCCAGGATGGCAAGAATGTCGTCTTGCAGATGGTGGTTGCGAAACTGAATGGCGGACAGGTTAACCGCCATTCGTATCGGATTCAATCCCAATGCACACCAGCGCATGGCATCTGTGCAGGCTGTCTTGAGTACCCAGGCACCTATGGGCAAAATCAGTCCCAGTTCTTCCGCCAGTGGAATAAAGTCAAGAGGTGAAATCAGTCCTTTCTCAGGATGCTGCCAACGAATCAGGGCCTCGACAGACTGGATGGTGCCATGCACGACATCGATTTGTGGTTGGTAAACGAGAAAAAACTCATCACGTTCCAGCGCCAGCCGAAGTGCCGACTCCATCGCCAGGCGTGCAACGGCACGCTTTGTGAGCGATGCACTGTAATACTGGCAAGTGTTTTTCCCATTGTCTTTGGCTGCATACATGGCGGTTTCCGCATGCATGAGCAAGGTATCTGCGTCCGATGCATCGTCAGGATAGATGGCAACACCAATGCTGGCGGTCACAAACAATGCCTGACCTTCCACAACAAATGGACGACCTATCAATTCACGAACCCGGTGTGCCGCCACCAAGGCATCTTCGGTTTCTTCAATGGAGGGCAACAAAATGGTAAATTCATCGCCGCCCATGCGCGCCAAAGGTATGGGCTGAACGTCTTCTTTGGTCTGATAGCTCGGACGGCTGAACGTATTGGAGGAGTGCAAGCCCGATCGCAAGCGGTCAGATGTCCATTGCAATACCAGATCACCGATACCGTGACCGAGCGAATCATTGATATTTTTGAAACTGTCCAAATCCAGAAAAAGAACGGCCAAACGCTGCACGCTGGTGGTTTTTCCTTTTTTTCGTGATAGCTCACGCGTCAGATGCTCTGCAAAAGACTGGCGGTTGGGCAAACCCGTCAGCGCATCAAAATAAGCCAGCCGCCGCACCTTCGTTTCGGCTTCTCGTCGCTGTGCTGCATCACGAAAAGCCCGCAGGATGTAGCGCAAGCGATGGCGAATCAGCGTCCAATTCACAGGTTTGACGATGAAGTCAGTCGCACCCGTTTCGTAAGCGCGATCAATGGATGCTTCATCGTCATGACCGGTGATCAACACCACGGGGACATCACTGTCCATCAGTCTAATTTTTTTACAAACTTCATAGCCAGTCAGGCCTGGCATTTCCACGTCCAGCAGCACGATGTCGGCAGGGTGGGCATGAAATGCAGCCAGAGCTGCCACGCCGTCTTCGACCACGGTGACCTCGTAGCCATACGCTTGCAAAGCTGCCTGCATGATCAAATTCATGGTGCAGTCATCATCGGCTACCAAAATACGCGTTGGAGTGTGAATAGTTTTCATGTGGACTCTTGAATGGTGATGAGTGCGGCACGAACGCCATCAAATTCGAGGTAAGCGTCGTGGACAAATGATTGACAAGCCTGTGCATCAACGCCAATATCCAAGCTCTCCATCTTGCGAAACAAGCCACCCAATCGTTCGGCACCCATCGTGAGTGAACTCGATTTCAGCTTGTGGGCAACCTGATGCCATAGGGCAGTGTCTGCATCAGCCAGTGCCTGATCCATTTGCATCAATTGCGGCGGTGCATTGTTGAGGTAAGAGTCGATCAACCGATGGACCAATGCCTGACCTGTGGCAGGAGCAATGGCACGTATTTGGTCAAGAATGGCAACATTGATGGGGGCTGCTGATGGCGTAACGGTTGCCACTGCCACCGGCTTGACATCAAAAGTTGCAAATGTTCTGGTGTGCGGCTGCCTTAACCAGCGCGACAAGGTGGCTGCCAATTGTTCGCCGGAATAGGGTTTGGACAAATAATCATCCATACCAGCGGCCAGGCACTTTTCACGATCGCCGTTGATGGCATTGGCGGTCAGCGCAATGATAGGGGTGCGCCCAGCATCTCTTGAAGTTTCAAAGCCACGAATGGCTTGGGTGGCAGCATAACCATCCATCCCTGGCATTTGGCAATCCATCAACACCAGATCAAAACAGCGTGAACGCATGATATCCACAGCTTCCTGACCATTGTTCACAGCCAGAGTCTTAAGACCAAAGCTGCGAAGCAATGCCAATGCCATGATTTGGTTCACCTCGTTGTCTTCGGCCAATAAAATGTTGCCACTGAAATGCTGCGATACCAGCTCTGCCACTGGTTTGACTGCACACTTGGTGCGAGGTAGTTTCATGGCCACACGAAACGTGGAGCCAACCCCCGGTTCGCTGACAACCGTAATATCACCGCCCATCAACCTCGCCATATCTCGTGCGATGGCCAACCCCAGGCCAGTGCCCCCAAATTGGCGTGATGTCGATCCATCAGCTTGCGAGAAGTGATTAAAAATGATGCCTTGTGCTTCAACAGGAATGCCAATCCCGGTATCGGTCACTGTCAAAATGAACGACAGCAAATGAGAGTCTGTCGTGTCGCACGCCAACTGCAAATAAATTTCACCTTGCGATGTGAACTTGATGGCGTTACCCAGCAGATTGGTCATAATTTGTCGCAGACGCAAAGGGTCCCCCAACACAGCCAAATCGTCTGTGCCAGGCACATCAACCCTCAACGCCAAGCCTTTCGCACGGGCGGGTTGATTGAACATGGCTGCGGTTTCTGTGACCAGTTCATTCAAGTCAAGTGCAATGGCTTCCAGTTCAATGTGACCCGCTTCAATTTTTGAAAAATCGAGAATATCGTTGATGATGTGAAGCAAATGACGGCCAGACTTTTCGACCGCATCCACATAATACTTTTGGGTCATGTCCAGTCGTGTTGTCAGCAGCAGCTCAGCCATCCCAAGAACACCGTTCATCGGTGTGCGAATTTCGTGGCTCATGGTGGCCAGAAATTCACTTTTTGAACGGCTGGCCTCTTCAGCAATCTCCTTGGCGTGAAGAAACTCGGCGGTACGTTTTTCTACTTCTTTTTCCAGCGTTGCGGTGTAGTCCGCCAGGCGGCGGTCACGCTCACCTAAATCTTTCACCATGGCATTAAAACCATGCCCCAGAACATCAAGCTCCTCAATGCCGGTACATTCATCTGCCCGTTGTTTCAAAACACCCGCAGATACTTGTTGCATGGTGTGGGCAAGCTGCACCAAAGGCTCTGTCACTTTCCCAAGCAGCCTGGCCTGTAATTGCATGGCAAACCAAAGCGCAAGAGGAATCACCAGCACCGTGATCAATATTTCCAGCCCCAATTGGCGATACCATGAATCCAGGCTAACGCCCTGAACAACCAAGCCCAGCAACTGACCGTCAAATCGCAAGGCACGGTGAAACACAATGCTATTGGCATGGATGACATGACCATCGGTGTGCAGATCAGGTAGGGGAGGCTTCACGCTGTTGGGGCGTAAAAAGCGGGCAAACGATTGACCGTTCTGGGTCAAGACTTCGGCATAAAAAACATCCGGCAAAACGCGCAGGTTGGCCAAAGTATCACTGGCCACCTTTTCATCATTGAATGAAAGGGATGCAATGAGGTTTTCTTGCAGACTGGTCAGGCGACTTTGACCATTTTCAATGTAGGTTTGAAAGAGAAGCCAAGACGTGGTGGTGAATGTCACCACCACCAACAAACCAATGGCAATCGCCAGCACCACCAGGTTAATGCGCTGTACTCGTACCCGCAAGGAGGTTGGCATGGGTGATTTGTTGATCTGCGTCATGGGTTGACTATAGTGTGCTATAGGATAGGGGCCATAATATTACCCATTCCATCGGGTGCGTTTCAAAGTGATGTGGTGCAATACAAAAACCAAATCCCCTTTTTCAAAGGGGGGGACAAATACAGCGCTTTGCCCAAATAGGCTAACCGTTCTCATTCCCCCTTTGAAAAAAGGGGGTTAGGGGGGATTTGGATGTCGCACCCAAGCAAAGCCACATCACTTTGA
>CAIYWD010000181.1 GCA_903929815.1 uncultured beta proteobacterium | reverse complement strand
GGTCTGCAAACGGCTCCCACGCGCTAACCTCACTAAATGCGCTCACAGTTAACGGTGTGGCACGACAATGGCTGCAAAACCGTAGATTTGACCTTACTTGGGCAGCCAAAGCGGCTTAGTCAATCGTACAGGTCGAAAAATTTGATGGCGTGCATAAATTTTGACAACGGCTATTTGGGTTGATGCCGATGGACAAGGTCAGTGAATCCATGTACCAAGTATCAATTTGATAGTGTCTTACGTAGTATCCACGGGCGTTACAGGCTCTTTTCTTATGTTTATCGATGTGGTCTGTACCAAGTCGCGGCACGGTGAAACCAGCTATCAGGCCACAAATTTTGCACCGCAAAAGGGATCACCATCACCATCAGTGTGAATTTGTTTACAGCCAGTTCCGTCATTCCCGCGAAGGCGGGAATCCAGAATGCACTAGATTCCCGCCTTCGCGGGAATGACGAAAATTCAACAACTTGCCTTCAGAACAAATTCACCCTGCCATCACCATCAGCATGGACGGACAAGGTCAAGCGTTTGACACGCCTACATTCAGCGCCCTACTCCGGGGGGCAGTTCAAACTCCATGGGCGTTGTACTATTTACCGCGGGTGCAGACGGCGCAGGGGGTAACACAACAGGCGCAAACCCTGATCCCGACATGGGTACTGACCTGGTATCCCGCGATGAGACTGCCGCCCCTCCCACCTGCTGAGGACGTGATGACACAGGCACAGACGCAGACGCAGACGACACAAAAGGCATTCCCCCACCAAATGTTGTTCCTGACTCTGGCCCAAAATTAAATTCAAGCAAGTCTTCGGTGGGACGGTGCAGATTACGAATGATTCTGGGCGTGATGGAGAGCAAAATTTCCTTGCGTCCCCCTTTGATGGCATGGTTGCTAAACAGATGACCCAACACAGGAATATCACCCAGACCTGGCAAGCGGTTGGTGGTGTTGGACTCGTCTGAACTGAGCAGACCTGCAAGCACCTGGGTTTCGCCATCTCGCAAAGTGAGCGTCGTCGCTGCATTGCGAGTGCCCACTTGGTAGGCCGTGGTGCCGGTGTTGATCACTGTGTTGGTGATGGAACTGACCTCTAACGAAGTTTTAATGATGACATCGTCATCGAGTTGAATGGAAGGTTCAAACTCCAGTTTGATGCCCACGTCCAGATAACTCACCGATGAACTGGTCGCGCCTGTGGACGATCCAGGGTAGGTGGTCGATGTAATGACGGGCACTTTGTCGCCAATATGAAACTTGGCTTTTTCTCTGTTTCTGACCCTTATGCGCGGGTTGGCCAAAATGTGGATGTCGCCCAACTGGCGTTTGAGGTTAATGACCACGCTGGAGTCTAAGCCCGTCACGTTGATGCCGGTGTCGTTGATGGCGCGCAAGGCACTCAAAGTGATGGGGCTGGCCACGCCAAAAGCGATTTGATCCGGAAATTTCAGGCCAAGGTTGTTGTCGGTCGTGTGGTTGAACTCCAAAATCTCGACTTCGAGCATCACCTCTGGCTCAGGCTGGTCGTGGGCTGCTATTATTTTTTCAGACATCGCAACTTGTTCGGGGGTGTCTCGAATCACAATCAGATTGCGTTTTTCATCGGTATAGATGTCTTTGACCTTGAGCACCGTTTTAAGCAAGGATGAGAGCTGTTTGACATCTGCATTGGCCACAAAGAAATTGCGCACCATCAAGTCTTGATATTCCTTGACTTTATCGGGTCGTGCAGGATAAATCAACACCGTGTTGGTGTTCATGACGCGCTGGGCAAGACCATTGGATTGTGTGATTTGGTTCAATGCCTCATCAAAAGCCACATTGCGCAGCAAAACGGTCACGCGGGTGTCGGTTTTAAGGTCTCGGTCAAACACAACATTAATGCCGGTGCTGCTAGACAAGGCATCAAAGACCATTTTGATCGTGGCATCCCGAAACACCATGGACACGGGCTTGCGCAGTGTGCTGTCTAGCATCAACTGAGTGTTGGCGTGACCTGATTTTTCATCCATCACTCGAAGAGCCTGGCGTGCTTTGGCGTGGTTGGGCACTTCACTGAGCAGTTTTTGAAATTTGGCGCGAGCTTCACTGTCGCGCCCCGTGGCAGCAGCACGGCTGGCATCATTGAACAGACGCAGTTGGCGTTGTAACGTTTCAATGGATGTCAAACCTTCCAATGCGCGTTCATTGGTGGGGTCTAGCAGAAGAGTTCGTTGAAGAATCTCAATGGCTTTGGCGGGCTGCTTGTCGCGGACACCCTGGGCTTCAGACAGCATGGTGTTCACGGCACGCTCACGGGTAGTTTTGACGGCGGCTCTGTATTGGGCATTGCCTGGCTCATGTTCGTGGGCTTTTAAAAAACTGGACATGGCAGACTCCCACTGGCGCGATGCCAATTGTTCCTGTCCACGTTGAAAGGCATCCTGCGCCGCGCAGCCGGCCAGCAGAAGAACCATGGCACTCAAAAGGGTGAATCTTGTCATTGAAGGATTCCTGTTTGCAGGGTATGTGTTTGTCCGCTGGGCTGTTGCGTAAAAACCAGTTGGTTGGTTTGCAAGGTGGTGAGTTGCCAATCGCCCTCCACCCAGTCGCCCACTTTGACGGTGCTGATTTTCTCTTGCGCATCGGCTAAAAAAACAACGTGTTGATCCGTGCCATCGAGGCGACCAAAATAGGTCAAATTAAACTGAGGAACGATGGCAACGGGCGAGGTTGCCAAGGTTGTCAAGGGTTTGGGAGGCGCAGGAGGGAGTACCGGGCTAAAAATATCCGTCACATTAGAAGACGAACGAATAAGCTCTGGCGGCCAGATCAGTGGCAAATTTGGCGTGACAGTGGGCGGCTTTCTGACGCTGCGTTTGGGCGATGTGCGTTCAGTGACGATGTTGGGTACAGGATCGTCCTGGCTCACTTGCCAGGCTGCCCACAGCGTGAAGGCCATTCCCAAAAACAACACCAGTCGCCTACGCAGATTCAATGGAAAACTCATGGATGCTCATAAAACTTGAATCGAACCTGCACACGAACACCGACATGTCCCGTGGCGCGGTTCACTTCAACAGACTCTAGCGCAGTCGCTTGATTTTGTGACAAAAGCGCGTGTAAAAACTGTCGGATGGCAGGGTAGCTGCCCGTTAATTCGGCTTGGATTTCATGTTGCACAATGGGATTCTCTGGTGTTTCCTTCGCCTGGTAACTGGCTTTTTTCAACTGCACGTTGTATTCAGTGGCGAGTTGGTGCATCTTCAAAATGCGATCATCCAGACTGGGTTGGTTCGACAAACGCAACACAATGTCATCCAGACGTGCTTTGGGTGAAGATGCAGGGGTTGCAGGGGTCGCAGGCGCTGGGGTGTGGGATGGGCGACTGGCTTGGCTGATGCTGGAGGCCAGGGGCATCATCACTTGAGATTCAAACGCCACCTGCATTCCAGTCATGCTCAAGAGAGCCATGACCACCCAGCCCGCAAAAGGCGAAATATCCAACCAGGCCAGTTTCATGGTGAAGTGGGGAAGGTGGATGCCCATTGAGCCGTGATGACCACACGCAAGACACCAATGCCATTGTCTGGCATGGCCTCTGAGACCAGCATGACATGGTGCAACAACGCTTGCTGCCCAAGTTGATCGATGAATTCTGACACCTGTGCAAAATCCGGACTGCTGATATGAATAGTGACACTGCGATCTTTCACACGCGGCTCTATGCCATCGACCAAGACGGTCGGGGGTCGTGCCGCTTCGATCGCATCCAGCACATCATCCCAGGGAATAGCCATGCTATCGAGCATCTGTTGGGCGGTAATAGCCACTTTGATGTCATCGGCTGTCAGAGTTTGTTTGGAAAAGTTTGTATTTTTTTCGCTCTGCTGACGTTGTTGGACATGCAGCATGGCCAGCGTGTCCTGGGCAGATTGGTAGCGCCATGCCCCTAGCCCTGTTTGCAGTCCAATGACCAAACCCAACACCGCAAGAACCCAGTGCCGACGGTGCTGGATACGTGTACGGTCAAGGGCAAAATCAAGTTCCAGTTTCATGGACAAGGAGAAAGCAAAGTGGCCTGGTGCAATGGCCAGGTCAGGCTGTGGTGAATATCAGAGGCCACGCAAAAGCGAGAAGCCCAACCGGCAGCTTGCAAGGTAGAACGAAGTGAAGCTGGGTCAAAAGTATCAGAGATGTCATGCAAGTCAATGATAACGACGTTGCGGCAAGGGTCCCCCCGCTTGGCAGATTCCCGGTTCAAGGCCAGCGGCACACTGCCAGCAGTGTCTTCAGTGTTGGCGACCACGCACCAGTCTTGTATTTTGCCGTCTTGCATGCGCATGAGGGTCAGGCATGAATGCGCCAGAATGGCACACCATAGCGCACCAGAAGCCGTGGGCAACTGGCTGATGACATCTGTCCCCAACGGTTTTGCGCAAGCCAGAACGCAGTTGCGCTCGGACAATCCTGCCTTTAAGGCATCCAACCCGCCCCCTGGCCAAGCCACGGCAATCAACGATTCCGGCTGCTGATCCCAACACCAGCGCCAGCCCTCCATCAAATCGCCATAGGTGCGTCGATAGTGGCTTGTTAAAAGGGCATCAACTTCTTGGTCAGTTAAAGACGTGGACGGCAAATTTAAAACAGCAGGCCGTGCCCAAAAGTCAGAAACCACCAATTTCAATCGCCGCCCCGTCACGCCCTGCTCATCCATCCGTTGCAACAGTTCAGTGACTGCCGTCTGGAATTGTTCGGTCAATGAACCTGTGGGATGACTGCGATGACGCACCCAAGGGCGAACACGCTGCCCCGAGTTAAACACCAAGGTATAAGGGGTGATCAGCGCCTGACAGGGGGGACGAAAAACCGATAGCGCGTATTGAATCTGGCGCATCGTCACTTGTTAATCCAAAAACCCATACCGGTATGCAAGTACTTATTTTCAGTCAGGTCGTAGGGCAAATAGCCCATGGTGGCGGCGTAATCGCTCAATGCAGTGCTGCCTTGAATGGCCAGGATGGGACCATAAAAGCGCCACTTTTTGGCGGTAGCGTCCCATGTCCACAGGGACTTGATGCTGGGCGTGGTGACCAGGCCATCGGCGATTGCCCAACATTCAGTCAACATGCACATCGAGGCACTGGGGATCATCACGGGATTACCTAGCGTCTTGTCAAAAGCAGCAGGGGTCATGGCCTCTCCCACCCCTAATAAATTCCAGCCTTTTGTGAGCACCGCAGGAACTGTTGGGCCGGGTAATCCTGTACGTGTTGGAAAACTGATGGCCGTCTTGGTATTGACCCAGTAGCCTTCGCCAGGCTCAATGCGATCCAGCACAGCATAGCCCACTTTGACAGTCTCAGTGGCCAACGCCTGCGCTGTCAAAGTGGGCGAATAATAGGCCCACCGCATCTCCGTCGGCAACCATTTCCAGACCGAGATCACGTTGTCAGTCACTCCGGCCACAGGTGCATCCAGATGACCAAAACGATCCCGCACTACCATAGGCGTTTGCAAAGAGTTGCCCAGCAAGTTCCAGCCTGCCACCGTGGTTGTGGTTTCACTGGCGGGGTTCACAAAACTCACCCTGGCCTCTTGCGTCTGGCCGTCTGGATCGCTGAAAGTGAGCGTGGCATCCACAGGTGACGATGCCCTGACCTCAAAGGTGCCGGATGAAACTTTGACGACTTGTGGTGCGGGGCCAGTCGTCCAGTTGATGCCTGACTGGCTCACGTCTTGGTTGCCACCGCTGACCACAATACGCGCCACCTGCCCCACCCCCACGCGCTGGTACGGCACATCGACGGTCATCGTTGAATAAGCGACGGTGGTAAAAATCCAATTCCGCTCCACAGGCTGTCCGTTGAGCGTTCCCACAAAGTCAGCCTGATAGGATGTGCCATAGTTCAGCACCGTCAGCGGAACTATGGCGGCCACGTGGACAGGCACGTCGGTCAACATTTTCACATTCAACGGCGCACCGCCCACGGGCTTCAAACCGAAGCTAGTGACTGAAAGTTTGTCAGTAGCACCCCCATGAAAACTGACGGGGTAGCCCACACGATTTTGATTGGGGACGGGGTCTGGAGATTCATCGTCAGAGTTAAAAGCGGGTTCAACACCCGTTTGCCCCGATACCGGATAAGTGCCCAGCCAGCCCGAAGTCATGGTGACGGCGTTGCTGGTGGTGGCAGCAAAATCAATCACCACATTGGATAATTTACCGGATGCAGTGCCAAAGCCAATGCCAACTTCAGCCACAGCAGGTGCCAGGATGCCCAAACGATGGTAAATCGCCTTCACCAAATGCTGCACCGCTTGCTGTCCCGAAGTGATGCCTCCACTGATAACCTCCGAGACAGTGCGCCATCTGTAATCTGCAGCAGTGACACGTTCAGAGGGAGAAGCGCCCGTGAAAAATGGCAAACCGAGGGTTTCATCATGCGAAATGCCATTGGTGTTGGCCTGCAAGTAGTTGGCATGAGATTGAGCTGCCTGATCCAAATTGGCATTCAAACTGACAGGCGATAGCCCCACAAGAACACGTGTTTCATTGATCTCTGCAAGCGCGGCGGACTTTTCATCAGCAGCCCAAACAAAAGAGGATGCACACCCCGCACACAGCACAAGTGCTGAGATGGTGCGAGAGCGATAAAGTTGAAATATGAATGTCATTTTTCTTGACGCAATGCGGTACTGGACAAAGAGTGATATTAACGTGAAAGAATTCAAAAATACCCGTGGGAAGTGGGAAGGGGTGCGTTTCAAAGTGATGTGGTGCAATACAAAAACCAAATCCTAACCCCCTTTTTTCAAAGGGGGGACAAATACAACGCTTTGCCCAAATAGGCTAACTGTTTTCATTCCCCCCTTTGAAAAAGGGGGGTTAGGGGGGATTTGGATGTCGCACCCAAGCAAAGCCATATCACTTTGAAACGCACCCAGTGGGAAGTGGGAAGCAAATACCATGCTCCACTAAGAG
>CAIYWD010000180.1 GCA_903929815.1 uncultured beta proteobacterium | reverse complement strand
CGTCATTCCCGCGAAGGCGGGAATCCAGTGCATGTTGGTTTACCAGGGTACAAAGGCAGTCTGGATTCCCGCCTTCGCGGGAATGACGATGGTGGGGTCTAAACGGTTACCCTCGCTGGGAGCGAGGGCATCTCACTTCCAGGTTTTTTTTCATGTTAAAAAAATCTCGGCTATATTTCAACATGACTTCTCAGGATAGGGTCAACAATTAAGTTGCCCCTATCCTTACTGATTAAACACCGTATGACCACAGACTTTATTCACGGCTACGAAGTCGTTATCGGCTTTGAAACCCACGCTCAGCTTGCCACCCAATCCAAAATTTTCAGTCGCTCATCCACCGCTTTTGGTGCAGCGCCCAACACACAGGCTTGTGCAGTCGATATGGCTTTGCCAGGCACGCTGCCCGTGATGAACAAAGAAGCTGTGCAGTGTGCTATTAAATTTGGATTGGCCGTTGGCGCTCACATTGCGCTGCGAAGCATTTTTGCGCGCAAAAATTATTTTTATCCAGACCTTCCCAAGGGCTATCAAATCAGTCAGTTTGAAATTCCAGTGGTGCAGGGCGGTTTGGTGACGTTTGACTTGGGCGATGAAAATAAAACGGTTCGTCTGGTGCGCGCTCATCTTGAAGAAGATGCAGGTAAGTCTTTGCATGAAAATTTTATGGGGCAAACAGGCATTGACCTAAACCGTGCAGGCACTCCATTGTTGGAAATTGTGACCGAGCCGGATATGCGCTCAAGCCGCGAAGCCGTGGCTTATGCCAGGGAGTTGCACAGACTTGTCGTTTGGATGGGGATTTGTGACGGCAATATGCAAGAAGGAAATTTTCGCTGTGATGCCAATGTGTCTGTTCGCCAACCTGGTGCTTTGTTGGGTACGCGCCGCGAGATTAAAAACCTGAACAGTTTCAAATTCATGCAGCAGGCCATTGACTTTGAGATTCGCTGGCAAATTCAGGAAATTGAAGAGGGCAGGGCGGTTCAACAGGCCACAGTGTTGTTCAATCCTGATACGGGCGAAACGCGTGCCATGCGGACCAAGGAAGACGCCGCAGATTACCGCTATTTTCCTGATCCCGACCTGCCGCCGCTTGTGATTACGCCAGAATGGATTGATCGGGTGCGCGTTGAAATGCCAGAATTGCCGCGTGTGATGGCTGCTCGCTTCGTGGCGGACTACGCATTGTCTGAGATGGATGCTCAAGCATTAACGCAAAATCGTGACGTGGCATCTTATTTTGAAGCCGCTACCCGTATTTGTGGTCAGCCTAAACTGGTAGGCAACTGGATCATGGGGGAGGTTTCAAGGCGTTTGAATCTGGAAGGTGTCACCATTGATAAAGCACCGGTCAAACCCGATGTATTGGCATGGCTTGTCCGTCGCATTCACGATGGTATCGTTTCCAACAACAGCGCCAAAGTAGCCTTTGACCATTTATGGAAAAGTGCCGCCGTGTCAACATCATACAGCGAACAAGTGGATGGTGTGATTGAATCCTTGGGCCTCAAACAGACGAATGACACTCAAGCTTTGGAAACCATGATCGACTGTGTCATAGCTGCCCATCCGAAAAATGTAGCCCAATACCGAGCAGGCAACGCCAAAGCACTCAATGCACTGGTAGGTCACATCATGAAAAACAGTCAAGGCAAAGCCAACCCGCAGCAAGTTAACGAAATGCTACGCCAAAAACTGGTCAGAACCGCCGACGAAATATAGAGTCCATGGCAGGTAAGGCGACTAAGGATTCACAATAAGTTTCCGAAGTTTCCTACCCAATAACTTCAAAAAACATAGCGCACTATGCAATACCAGAGCGGGTTATAGCCGAATTTCGTATAATTTAAAGCGTGTGAATATCCCTGCCAGACAGGGCTTTTTGAATGCTTCGGTTCATGCGCAGGGCTGCAAATGATGCTGTGCCCTGAGCCAGGGCTTGCGTGGCAGCTTCAATGGCGGCGGCATCTATCTGATTGCAAACGGCTTGTACGTTGCCCATAAGATGTTCGATGGTGACACGTTGGTCAACGCTGAGCATGTCGCCATCCGAAAGCAAAGCGCCTTGCGTCGCCAAAATCATGCGGTCGGCATCGACTCGCGCTTGTACAAGCGCACGTGCTGTCATGTCTGCCTCTGCCATGGCAAAACTGGTCTTCAACATCTGTGTGATCTGTTCATCATTCAGGCCATAAGAGGGTTTGACGGTCATGTGGGCTTCTACACCGCTTTGTTGTTCACGCGCACTGACACTTAATAGTCCATCAGCATCGACTGTGAAAGTCACGCGGATTCGCGCAGCCCCTGCGGGCATCGGTGGTATGCCTCGCAGCTCGAACCGTGCCAAACTGCGACAGTCAGCCACCAAGTCGCGCTCACCTTGCACCACGTGCAGCGCGAGCGCGGTTTGACCGTCGATGTAGGTCGTGAAATCTTGCGCTTTGGCACAGGGAATGGTTTCATTGCGCAACACAATGCGCTCAACAAGACCACCCATGGTTTCAATGCCCAAAGACAGCGCAATCACATCGAGCAGCAGCATCGAGCTTTTGTTGCCCACCAACTGGTGAGCCTGAATGGCAGCACCGAGTGCCACCACTTCATCAGGATTCAAATTGGTCAGCGGAACTTGACCAAACAAGTCACCCACGGCACGTTGAATATGTGGCATACGGGTGGACCCACCCACCATCACCACGCCCTGGATGTCATTCACGGTCAATTTGGCATCACGCAAAACACGGCGAACGGCTTTCAGGGTTCGTGCTGTCAAGGCGCTGGTGGCAGTTTCAAAGTCTGAGACATGAACATCAAAAGTGGCTGTAACGCCCGTCAGTACTGCGTTAAACACTACTGAATCAGTAGCGGATAATGCTTCTTTGCACGCACGCGCAGCGGTCTTCAAGATAGCTTTGTCGGTGGGGCTGGCCGCATCCATAAGCGAAACACCCACGCGATCCAACACCCAGTCAGCCAGTGCGTGGTCGTAGTCATCGCCCCCTAAGGCAGAATCGCCACCTGTGGCCATGACCTCAAACACGCCTTGGGTGAGGCGCAAGATGGAAATATCAAATGTGCCGCCTCCCAAATCGTAAATGGCGTAAATGCCCTCACTGGCATTGTCCAGCCCATAAGCGACTGCTGCTGCCGTAGGTTCATTGATCAGGCGCAGCATATTCAGGCCAGCCAATTGAGCTGCGTCTTTGGTGGCTTGACGCTGTGCATCGTCAAAATAAGCCGGCACAGTAATGACGGCAGCCTCTACCGTGGCATTGAACACATTCTGGGCACGGCGAAGCAAGGCGGTCAAAATGTCGGCACTGACCTCAACAGGGGACTTTTCGCCCTGCACGGTGTTCAAGCCCAACATGCCCGGGTGGTCAATAAACTCATAAGGCAAATGGCTGGCCAACACCACGTCTTTCAGGCCGCGCCCCATCAAGCGTTTGACGGAAGCAATGCTGTTGTTGGGGTCAGCCACGCTGCCTTCCATGGCTTCATACCCTGTTAGACGACTACCGTCTGCCAAATAGCGAACCACCGAGGGCAAAATCGCACGTCCTTGTGCATCAAGCAAACACTGCGCCACACCATCGCGCACAACAGCCACCAGCGAATGCGTTGTGCCAAGATCAATGCCAATGGCGATGCGCCGATCATGGGATTTAAGGGACTGCCCCGGTTCTGAAATGTGTAAAAGTGCCATAAGTCGAATTGTCGCCGCAACAAGCGTGGTGCAGTAGGACAAGGGCGTGATTTCAAATGATGAAAATACCCTGGGAGCGCTTGCATCTTGCCCGCATGGGTTTGGCTGTGCCAAAAGCGGGCAAGATGCCCGCGCTCCCATGAATGATGCTATGATTTTTGCGGTATTTCACGATTAAGAAATCGACATCTAACGCACGTCCCACTTGCGTAGAGTGCTATTATTTTTGCAACTTAGTTCAGACTTTATCCCCTTGACAAGCCATCCGTTCAGCATGCGTAGCTGATGCAATATCTCGCTCACGCCGACGGGTCTGGCGTGCCACCCAGACGCTATAAGCTGTTACTACCAGGGTGACCAACACAATCAACAACGTGGCTGCTGCGTAAATGGTGGGGTTGATGCCACGACGTGCATATCCAAAAATCACCTGTGGCAATGTATTGACCCCAGGCCCAGAGAGAAACTCTGCAATCACCACATCGTCAAATGACAAGGTAAATGCCAGCAGACAGGCAGCCAAAATGGCCTGAAAAATATGGGGCATGGTGATGAAACAAAACACTTGAAAGGGCTTGGCCCCTAAGTCCATGGCGGCTTCTTCAAGGGTTCTGTCCATATCCATCAAACGTGATTGAATCACCACAGTGCCGTAAGCCATGCCCAACAGAGTGTGTCCCAGCACAATGGTCAACATGCCCCGCTGTGGCCAGCCCAGCGCGTTTTGCACTCCCACCATCAGCAGCAGCAAAGACAGGCCTATCACCACCTCAGGCATGACCAGTGGCGCATTCACCATCCCTGAAAACAGGGTGCGCCCTATAAATCGACGGTAGCGCACCAACACAAAAGCGGCCAGCGTAGCGATGCCTGCCGATGCTAGCGCGGCGGCAGTGGCCACCTTCACCGACAACCAAAAGCCATCGACAATTTTGGTATCTTGTATCAGCGCTGCATACCAGCGCCAGGAAAAACCCGTGAACTCAGCGTCTTGACGTGTGCTGTTGAATGAAAATACCATCATGAAAACAAGGGGCAGGTATAAAAACAAAAAAGTCAATGCCATCCACGCCTTGCCAACATATTGTGCCCATTTCATTGCTATTCCTTAGTGACGTAAATCAGCCGCATCGCGAAAGTGATAGTAAATGCCCAACGGAACCACAATCAACCCAATCATCACCACAGCGAGGGCACAGGCACGTGGCCAGTTGTTGCTGGTGAACATTTCGTCCCACACCACACGGCCAATCATGATGTTTTTCGCCCCACCCAAAAGTGAAGGAATCACAAACTCGCCCACGCAGGGAATAAACACCAGCATAAACCCCGCCACAATCCCGGCCTTTGACAAGGGCACAGTTACCAGCCAGAATGCCTTGAACGGAGATGACCCTAAGTCATATGCGGCCTCCAGCAATCGAAAATCCATTTTGACCAGGTTGGCGTAAAGTGGCAATACCATGAAAGGCAGGTAAACATAGGTCATACCCACCAGCATCGAGACATCGGTGTAGAGCATTTGAAAGGGTTCAGTCGTCAGCCCCAATGCCATCAAAATCCGGTTAAATACCCCTTGGTCTGCCAAAATGCCCTTCCATGCATACACCCGCAGCAAAAATGATGTCCAAAATGGCAGCATCACCATCAGCACCAAAGCCGGGCGAACGCTGGCAGAAGTTCTGGCAATGAAATACGCAAATGGATAGCCAATGAACAAACACAAAACCGCCGTGCAAAGCGCATACCCAATCGATCGTCCATAGGCCTCAATGTAGATGGTCTGAAATATCCTTCCGCCATCATTAGGGTGAAAAATGGAGCTGTAGTTGTCATATTTCAGTTTCAGCATGCCGGTGTTGGCATTCCACAAAGGTTTGAAGGGCGAGATGTCATTGCCCATATCCACAAAACTGATGTAGATCAAAATCAAAAAAGGCAACATAAAAAACACCAGCAGCCAGATGTAGGGCACACTGATGACAAAACGTCTGCCTGGCATGGGAATATTCAAATGAACCATAATCCTGGATTCCTCAGTTGAACGCGCCCGAGTGGGCTACTGGCGGCGCGTCAGAGTAGTATTGATTTTTAAAGACATTATTTTTCCCCAATGGGTTAGCCGAATGTTTACCGGTCAACTGAGGAATCTCAGGATAATGCCTATGCCCTTTCAGTCGCGCAGCACCACGCCGACGTTGTCGCTCCACCAGAAGAAAATATCATCTTCCCAAGTGATTTGACTCAGTTCATGACGAGATGTATTGGCCTCGGTAATTTTCACGCGAGAACCATCTGATGTCAAAACGATAAATGTGTTGTAAGAGCCAAAGTAGGCAATTTCCTTGACGCGGCCAGAAAACACATTGTGGTCTGCCGCAGGGCGCTCTTTGCTTATTTCAATTTTCTCAGGCCGTATGGCGACGGTCACTGGCATATTCACAGCACCACTCACCCCGTGACCCACATGAATCTCCCCAATGCTCGCGTCCACCACGCAACGATCCGGCAAGTCGATGCTCAATTGACCGTCAAACAAATTGACGTTACCAATGAAATCAGCAACAAAACGATTGGACGGATGGTCATAAACCTCTCCAGGTGATCCCACTTGCAGGACTCGTCCTTTGCTCATGACGGCGATACGTCCGGCCATGGTCATGGCCTCCTCCTGATCGTGCGTCACCATCACGCAAGTCACGCCCACTTTTTCAATGATATTGACCAATTCAAACTGGGTTTGATCACGCAGTTTTTTATCGAGTGCGCCCAAGGGTTCATCAAGCAACAAGACCTTGGGCTTTTTGGCCAGACTGCGAGCTAACGCCACGCGCTGCTGCTGCCCGCCCGACAACTGATGCGGTTTACGTCTGGCGTAAGGTGAGAGCTGTACCAGATCAAGCATTTCACCCACACGCTGAAGAATGTCGCCTTTGGGAAGCCCTTCGCGTTTCAAACCAAAGGCGATGTTTTCCCAAATGTCCAGATGCGGAAACAATGCGTAAGACTGAAACATCATATTAAAGGGGCGCTCATACGGTGCCAGCCGTGCCACATCTTGACCATTGAGCAAAATGCGACCTGATGAGGGTGACTCAAACCCCGCCAACAGACGTAGCAAGGTGGATTTGCCACACCCAGAGCTCCCCAAAAGCGCAAAAATTTCCCCCTGGGCGATGGACAAATTGACATCATCTACTGCCAGTACTTCATCAAAATGCTTGACCAATTGTTCGGTCACCAAGTAGGCATCTTTGGGACTGTTACCCACCATGTTCAACTTTCAAATTGGCAATCCTCAAGAAAAAGGCTGCTTGTACCCTGCGGTACAAACAGCCCTGTCAGCCCTCGACCCAACCTCGACTTACTTGCCTTTTTTAAAGCTGTTGTAAGCGCTAGCTAAAGCAGCACGAGCTTCATTGGTAAAACTGCTCGGCGGAATCATTTTGGAGAAGTAGTTTGTCTCAACAATAATGGACTTGTTGCTGGCAATGTCAGGCTTCAGTTGGTCAATGGCCGCCTTGTTGGCGGTGGGGTAGCGCATGGTGTTGGTCATCAGGGCAGCATTTTCAGGACGCAAATAAAACTCAATAAACTTATGCGCATTTTTTGGGTGTTTGGCATCTTTGGTAATGGCCATGGTGTCAAAGAAAATCAATGCACCCGTGCTGGGTAACAAGGCTTCAATCTCGTCATTGGATTTGTTGTCTTTGGCGCGGTTGGCTGCAATGTTGATGTCACCTGCCCAGCCGATGGCCACACAAGCCTTGCCCCCTGCCAAGTCATCAATCATGGTTGCACTGAAAATCCGAACGTCTTGACGCACTTTGCCCAGCATGTCAGCAGCCAGTTTGTAATCAGCGGGGTTATGGGAATAAGCATCTTTGCCAATATAGTGCAAAGCAGCCGGAATGATTTCAGTGGGTGAATCCAGATAAGCAATGCCGCATGACTTGAGTTTGCTGGTGTATTCTGGTTTGAACACCAGGTCCCAGGCGTTTTCTGGCATGGGCATATTGCCTAGCGCTTTTTGAGCCTTGGTTTTATTCCAGCCCACTGTGGTAAAGCTCCACGCCCAAGGCACCAGGTAGTTGTTGCCAGGGTCGGCCTTGACCAGCGTGATCATGATGGCGGGGTCAAGATTGCTCAAATTTTTGATATTGGCTTTGTCTAGGGGCTGCATCAAGCCGCCTTCAATTTGGGGTTTGGCAAATACTGAACCAGGCACCACAATGTCATAGCCTGTGTTGCCAGCCACCAGCTTGGCATGCAAGGCTTCATTGGTCTCAAACGTGTCGTAATTGACCTTGATACCGGTTTCTTTTTCAAATGCAGCCAACATACCCTCAGGCACATAGTCAGGCCAGTTGTAAATATTCAAAACTTTTTCTTCCACGTTCACTGCAACGGGGGCGCTGACTGCTGATGCAGGTGTTGGTAGAGATGGCTGCTCTTGCTGGGTACATGCGGCCAACATGAGCGCGGACAAGGCAAAAGACAAAAAGTATTTTTTATTCATGACAATCACTTTGTATCGATGAAAGAAGATAAAGGGTTGATAATAATAGTTAATAATAGTTGATAGTAGAGTGCCGGTAACCGTTTAGACCCCTGACCACATTCCGTGATGTGTTGCTTGGGAGCGCGGGCGTCCCGCCCGCTGCGGGCAAGATGCCCGCGTTCCCAGCTTGGATGCCCATATCCGCGACGGATGGCTGTGATGGGGTCTAAACGG
>CAIYWD010000179.1 GCA_903929815.1 uncultured beta proteobacterium | reverse complement strand
TTTTAAGAATACAATTACTTAATGGATCGACCTCAACGGCCACAATGCGGGTCCCATCCGGAGAAAGGGCCGGCGAGAACAGCCGCTGCTTGCGCGTCAGGTAATTTTTACGGCAACCGTCAGTGTGATAAATGACCACATCGGAATAATTCTCCGATGAATACCGTTCATCCCAGGTGACTTCCGTCCAGGCGATCTGATTGCCCGATGACGTGAAATACGGATCAGAGGTAATTCCTACCTGGCATACTTTTGTTTCTTGTCCATCGGGTTTGATCCGGTAAATAGCCCCGGTCTCCTTATAGCTTTCTTTATAAACCAGAAGATCTCCGTTGGGCTGATAAACCGGAAACCGGTATTCGGTAACGGTTTTCGATGGGTTGGAAACAGCTGTGCATGGAGTGAATACGGTTTTTTGAAGTTCACGGGTCCAGTCTTCCTTATAGGCTGAGAATGCCTTTCTGTAAAGCTGCCGTGTACTCATTCCGGTGTATGCCATTACGGCATCAGAAAAGGGATAGATTATGCCTTTCAACCAGGCTGTTCTTTCTATAACTTTCAGCCACAGGTCATTGCCGTAATTTTCCCTTCCGTAGCTGCACAGGAGATAGCCCAGTTCATATTCGTTCGGAACCATATCCCTGAATGAGCCATTCCGGGCTTTCATGTAGCTGTATTTCCGGTCATTCAACAGGATGCTCCTGTATTGCTGGGTAAATGAAGGCATCCGTCCGCGGCCCTGGTTGGTGAGAGCGGTCTCGGTGGCAACGGCATCGCCCTCGAAAAACCAGGCTGGGGTGGTGATGTTGATCATGGTTCCCCAGCCGGCATCTCCAAACAGCCACCAGGCCAGTTTTGTATATCCCTGCCGCATGTTTATATATTGCAGGGCATGCCTGTATTCATGAATCGAAAGAAGATCCAGCCACGGGCTGGTTCCGAGTGAAAAGCCATCCTGCATCGGTGTGGTGAAAAATTCCGACCGGTATGGCATCAATGTTACATATCCGTTGGAAATGATCCCCCGGTTATTTAGAATCAGATCGATTTTCTTTGATTGGGGACCAATGCTTTTCCTGCTGTTCAGGCTGAGATAGAGAATGTCGCTGGCAACCCTGTTTGCCTGTGATTCCAGCCCCTCAGAAAAGATGACACGGATCGGCGGAGTATTGATCTGCTGCCACCTGATGCCTGGCTTAAACCCTCCGAAATCCTGTGAAAAGCCATGAACCGGTGTTAAAAGGGCAGCAAGGATAACAAACAGGGAAGTGTAATTGATCCTTATTCCGTATGAGATGGATTTCATGGTCCCGGCAGCAGTTAAACTGCGAAATTAACTAAATCCCTCAAAGGTCAATCCTATTCAGGCATTGTCACACTGCCCACTGCCCACTGCCCACTGCCTAAGGTTGAATGCCCTGCAATCGTTCCAGCGCACGGGCAAACTGAAGTGTTTGTAGTTGACGATCGACATCAGCGAGTGCTGGTGCAAGAGCGGTATGGGCAAACTGAATTTGAAGCGCTGCCAATTGATCGAGTGCATCAAATTGATGGTGTTCAAGCAAGGGCACAAGCGCAGCACGACCTGCTTCAAACTGCTCCCAATCAATGGCATCTGCGCCAACCTGTGGTGGTAGCGGCGCGTGCTCAGCAGTGTGTGCAGGCAAAGCCATGTAAGGCGCCAATTTATCTTGCAGCAGACTCGCATGGAGGGGTTTGGTCAAAAAGTCATTCATGCCAACTTCCAGGCAATGCTTTCTGTCTTCTTCAAAAGCATCCGCCGTCAAAGCAATGATGGGAATGCTCTTCCTGCCCAGTGAGCGCTCCCACTGACGGATGTGCATGGCCGCGCCGTAGCCATCCAGATTTGGCATTTGTAAATCCATCAAGACAACATCAGGGTGCAATCCATTTGTGATGGCCTGCACTGCCTCTTGTCCATCATGAACCGTTGTGACATTCAACCCCAAATGCGTCAGCATCGATTCCACCACCATGCAGTTAATCAGGTTGTCCTCGGCCACTAACACATGGCCTGCAAACTGTGGGGTGGACTGGGTCAAGAGTTCAGGCTTGTGCGTGTCTGTCGCTGTGGGCAAAGCCGTGACCTCGGCCATAACCACCCAGACGCTAAACCAGAATTGAGAACCCTGACCGGGTGTGCTATGGACACCCGCACTGCCACCCATGCGTTCAGCCAGACGCTTGACAATGGACAAACCCAGACCACTGCCGCCATATTGCCTTGTGGTGGTGCTATCGGCTTGCACAAAGGGCTGAAACAGCATGGCCTGCTGTTCTTCTGTCATGCCAATGCCGCTGTCTGTGACTGTAAAGCACAACCGCGCACGTGTGCCATGACGTTCTTCTTCGGTGCCCTCCATGCTGATGCTGCCATGTGCTGTGAACTTGACAGCGTTGCTTAACAGGTTACTGAGCATCTGGCGCAGGCGGATCACATCGCTTTGGTAGCGCTGCAAATGGGGACCGCGCCAATGAACGTTCATGCACAATTGTTTGGCATTGATCTGACTGGCAAACAGGGTGTAGAGGTCTTGCATCATCGCCTCCGGATTGAATTCCACCTGTTCAAGCGTGATTTTGTTGGCTTCAATTTTTGAAAAATCCAAAATGTCGTTGATCAAGCTCAGCAAAACTTGACCGGAACTGATCACGACTCCGGCATGGTGCAGACGGTCGGCTTCACTCACATGGGGTTGCTGAAGCAATTGCGCCATGCCCAAAATGCCATTCATGGGGGTGCGGATTTCGTGCGACATGGTGGCCAAAAATCGACTTTTGGCCAGGTTGGCATGGTCTGCTGCTTCTTTGGCTGCCGTCAGTTCAGTCACCCGATCGGCAATGGAGCGCGTCATTTTATTGAACGCTGCGCCCAATTGCCCCAGATCATCGGTACCCTCTTGCAAACGGGTTGGGGTCAAATCACCGGCAGCGATAGCCTGGCTGGCATTGGTCAACGCCAGCAACTGGTGCGTGAGCCACCATACCAGCGCAGTCAGCACCAAAAAAGACAAGAACAATTCGAGCAGCGCAATCAGCACGCCTTGGGTGAGCAGGTTGTTTTGGGCCAGTGACAGTGGTTTCAAATCAAGACCAAAGTACAGTGTGCCCAAATGCTGACCGTGCATATAAATGGGCTTTTGGATATCATCCACATCATCTTCTTCTTCCAGCTTGGCCGTTATGCGATCTTCTGCCGGTAACCGTTGGTCTTTGGACCATCCGGCAGAGGCCAGGCGTTGACCGTGGTTGTTGGTGAGCACCAGATAAACCAAACCCTGCCGGCTCAAACTTTCATCCAGCACCGATTGCAAGGTGGCATAGTCGCTTTGTACCAAAGGTGCGATCAGGGCAGCCTTCAAAATGGGGGTGATTTGCTCGGCATGCAGCCGTGTTTGCTCACGCATGTGGTGATGCATTAAGCGCACACTGTTGCTCACCAGCAAGGTGAGCATCAAGGTTTCAACCAACAAGGCGGCCACTAGCAGCCTGGCGCGCACTGATCGCACAAAGTAGGTCATTTCAGAGTTTGGCGTACTTCGGCGGCAAAGGGTTCCATGGCTTCTAGCTCGCCTTGGCGCAAATGGCGGTAACCATCGAGCTTGTACTTGGCAAAGTAGGTTTGCGCAGGCTCGGTTTTGGCAAAGTCACTCAGCGCGGTTTTAATGGCTTGAAAGCGTGGGGCATGACGTTGATTGAGCACATAAACGCGCCCGACCAGAGGGGCGCTGATGGTCAATATTCGCAATTGCGATTGCACTGGGCGTGGCAGACTCTGGTAGTTGGCCATGGACGTAAAACCCAAGGCTGCCTGCCCTTCCAGCACCAGATGCGCCACACTGTCAGAGGCACTGACATAACGCAACGTTTGATTCAATCCATTGGACATAAGCCAGTGCTGCCCCCACAGTGTGACCAGCGACGTAGGCGACAGACCTAAAACGGGTTGGCCTTTGAGGTCTGAAGCCTTCTGAATGGTGCTGTTGCTCGCCACCAATCCAACGGCACGAAAATCTGCACTGTAGGTCAGCAATGGCTTGTAGTGGGCATCGGTTTGCGCCAATCTGGCTTGATGCCCTGTGGTGATGGCCAAGTCGTAATCCTGATGCAGCATCCGCCTTGCAAATTCAGTGAAATCAGGCGCAGTGACCACATCCACCGATTGCCCCAAAGCGCTTTCAAGATACAAGCGCAGGGGCTGGTACATCTCAAGAATCACGCGTGCGCTGGTATGAGGCGCAACACCCAGGCGAAAAACCTCTGTGCTTTGGGCTTGCGTGCTGACAGCCACAGCCAATACCAATGCAACAACCCAATTCAAGAAAAAACTGCGAAAAAAAACGATGGGAAACACGAATTTATCTCCTGTGATCAATGGACTCAAAAGTTACCCGTTACGCCAGATCAATCGCACCTCATTGAATAGCTTTCGTGATCATTTGTGGTGCAGACAATGGGGTGAGCATAATGCAGTTTTGCATCGCCATAAAAATCATAACGAGAAACCGATAGGGAGCTTTGTGACAAGCATCGCAGTTAACCCATGCCCGATCTGGACGGGATGAGTCGATTGACCAGACCAGACTCAATATCCGGCATTGCTTATGGTTCCTTGCACATCACTTTGCATCGCCCCCTGCATTGTCAGTAAAATTTCTCTGAAAATTCTTTATTTTCTCCTTGCATGCATCTATTTTTCCATTAGTATCTGCACTAGCCAGATGTATGGGTTTGTTTGTACCAAGTAACGCATCGGATATTCAGATTTTTCCTAGACTTGGAGCTTTCTGACGAGCCTGATGTGCCAGTCATGATCCTACAAACTCATGAATCTGATCTTTGATTCACTTTTTGAAAGACACTTCAACATGCCAACTGACAAAAAAGTAGCCGCCAAATCCGCCCCCAAAGCCAAGGCATCAACTACAAAAGCCGCACCTGTCCCCAAAGATGAGACGTCTCCCGTCGCATCCGTTGCCACATCCGGTTTCATGAAGCCCTTAACACCCAGTCCAGAACTCGCAGCCATTGTGGGAGAAGCCGCCCTGCCACGCACGGAAGTGGTTAAAAAATTGTGGATTTATATCAGAGCCAACAATTTGCAAGATGCCACCAAAAAAAGCCTCATCAATTCTGACGACAAATTCAAGGCAGTTTTTGGCAAAGATCAAGTCGGCATGTTTGAAATGCAAAAGTTTCTGAGCCAGCATCTCAAATAATGGTGTGCTTCAACGCCTACGTTGAAGACGAAAAAGCCCAACCTGCGTTGGGCTATTTTTTTTCAAGTCGATTTTTATAAACTTTTACCATGCCAGTTACCCCACCCCTGATGGAGGCCTCCTCGCCGCACGTCATGAGCACTTATGCACGCCTGCCTATCGCCTTATCGCATGGCCAGGGTTGCCGAGTATGGGATGTCCATGGAAAATCGTATCTTGATGCACTCGGAGGCATAGCGGTCAACACGCTTGGGCACAACCATCCCAGGCTTGTGCCCGCGCTCCAGGAGCAGTTGAGCCAAATGATTCACTGCTGCAACTATTTCCACATTCCTCTTCAAGAAGAACTGGCCGCAAAACTGGTTGAACTCTCAGGAATGAGTCATGTGTTTTTTTGCTCCACAGGGCTGGAGGCCAACGAAGCTGCCCTCAAAATTGCACGCAAATTCGGCCACAACAAAGGCATTGCCCGCCCTGAAATCGTGGTCTATGAAAATGCCTTCCATGGCCGATCCATCGCCACTTTGAGCGCCACGGGCAACTTCAAAATTCAGGCAGGTTTTGAGCCTTTGCTCGAAGGCTTTATCCGTGTGCCCATCAACCACATCGACAGTCTGAAGGCAGCCACCCTGAACAACCCCAATGTAGTGGCTGTGTTTCTGGAAACCATTCAAGGCGAAGGCGGCATCCGCATCATGCAGCCAGACTACTTGCGCGACGTACGCACCCTGTGCAATGCCAACGATTGGCTACTGATGATCGACGAGGTTCAGTGCGGCATGGGTCGCACCGGGAAATGGTTTGCCCACCAATGGGCGGGTATCGTGCCCGATGTCATGCCGCTGGCCAAAGGTTTGGGTTCAGGCATTCCGGTCGGCGCACTGGTAGCAGGCCCCAAAGCCGCCAACATTTTTCAGCCTGGCAACCATGGCACAACATTTGGCGGCAACCCTTTGGCCATGCGTGCGGGGGTCGAGACCCTTCGCATCATGGAACAAGACGGGTTACTGGATCATGCAGTGCGTATGGGTAGCTACCTGACAGAAGCATTGAAGAACGCACTTGCAGCAGAACTAGTGTCAGGGGGAGTGCGCGAGATTCGTGGCATGGGCCTGATGATTGGCATTGAACTCAACTGCCCCTGTGGTGTGCTATGGCAACAATGCGCCCAACACGGCTTGCTTATCAGTGTGACAGCAGACACCGTGGTGCGACTGCTGCCGCCTCTGATTTTGAGTCAGTCTGAAGCGGATGAAATTGTGCGCATTCTTTGCCCATTGATTGTGCAACTGCTGCATCAACCCTGAAGTGTTATTCCCGCCTGTCATGCAACACTACCTTCAATTTACCGACTTAGAGCCTGACCAATACGCTTACCTGTTTGAACGTGCCCACGTGATCAAGCGCAAATTCAAGGCCTACGAGCGGCATCAAACCCTCGCTGACCGCACGCTGGTCATGATTTTTGAGAAAGCATCCACCCGAACGCGCGTAAGTTTTGAGGCCGGCATGTACCAGCTCGGTGGCACTGTGGTACATCTCACCACCGCCGACAGCCAGCTTGGCCGTGCAGAACCCATTGAAGACAGTGCCCGTGTGATCAGCCGCATGGTTGATTTGGTCATGATTCGCACCTTTGAACAAAGCAAAATTGAACGCTTTGCAGCGCATTCACGCGTACCGGTCATCAATGGATTGACCAATGAATTTCACCCCTGCCAAATTTTGGCGGACATCTTTACTTTTATCGAGCACAGAGGGTCGATAAAGGGCAAAACAATCGCCTGGGTGGGGGACGGCAACAACATGGCCAACACCTGGCTGCAAGCTGCCGAGCTGCTTGACTTTACCGTGCATGTCAGCACCCCCCACGGCTATGAAGTCAATGAAGAAACTGCCGGTATTGCAGGCAGGATAAGAGCTGACCGCTATCAAATTTATAACAATCCGGTCGATGCCTGCCGTGATGCTGATTTAGTGACCACCGATGTCTGGACCAGCATGGGTTTTGAAGCTGAGAACGAAGCCCGCAAAAAAGCCTTTGCCGCCTGGTGTGTGAATGCCGAGATGATGGCCGCCGCCAAGCCCAATGCCTTGTTCATGCACTGTTTGCCCGCGCATCGCGGGGAAGAGGTCACGACGGATGTTATCGACGGCCCCCAAAGCGTGGTGTGGGAAGAAGCCGAAAACCGCATGCACGTTCAAAAAGCACTGATGGAATACCTGCTGCTTGGGCGCGTGGATTAACCTGGATTCCTCAGTTGAACGCGCCCGAGTGGGCTACTGGCGGCTCGTCTGGGTAGGCGTGACGACGCTGCAGGATTCTGCCTGCAAGGAGGAACTACACCCCCAGACGCGACGCCAGTATCTCAATCGGGTGCGTAGCGCTCTCACCCAACGGGTGAACTCCATCGAAATAACAAATATCAATTTTCATAACGGTTTAGTGAAGATAATAAGCGGTCAACTGAGGAATCCAGGTTTAAGGATATGGTCAACAATAAGTTGTGCATTTGGCTTTATTGTTGACCATATCCTAAGCCTGCTGCTCCGTTTAGTCGCACGATGAAAGTACAACGGTTTGAAGCCGTAGATGCCTTGCGCGGCGCGGCGATGGTTTGGATGACCCTGTTTCATTTGTGTTTTGACCTGAACCAGTTTGGCTACATCGGGCAAAATTTTTATGTGGACCCCGTGTGGACATGGCAGCGTGCCTGCATCATCAGTGTGTTTCTTTTTTGCGCAGGCTTAGGGCAGGCCATTGCGGTGGCACAAGGTCAAAGTTGGGGGCGATTTTGGCGACGTTGGCAATGGGTGGCTGGATGTGCATTGCTGATTACCGCTGCATCATGGTTCATATACCCCAGAAGTTTCATCTATTTTGGGGTGCTGCACGGCATGGCGGTCATGCTGATCGTGGCACGACTTACTGCTGGTTGGGGATTCTGGCTGTGGGGGCTGGGATCGGTGGTAATTGCTTCAAAATTTATAGCTACTTATGCGCTTGGCAGATGGGCTACAGGCCATTTTGTTGAATTATTGAATGCACCCGTTTTAAACTGGATAGGCTGGATTACCGAAAAACCTATCACCGAAGACTATGTGCCCATGACACCATGGCTGGGTGTGATGTGGTTTGGAGTGGCGGCAGGCAACGTCTTGATGCGCTCCTCTGCCATGGTGACGGCAAAATGGATGCCAAGCCCTCTCAGACCCCTAGCTACATTGGGACGCTGGAGCTTGCCTTATTACATGCTTCATCAGCCCATATTGTGGGCGACTTTCATGTGTCTGGCGTTTTTCAAATAGTTCAACCTGCACGATTCAAAAATGCAATTCTGCGCGAGTAGTTAGTAGTTGGGTGCGTTTCAAAGTGATGTGGTGCAATACAAAAACCAAATCTCCCCTAACCCCAATGGCACTACCTTAAGCATTAGTTTTATAAAAACAATAGGTTATCAAAACGTGTAGATACTGTTATGAATGTCAAGCCCCATGCAATGCCGGATCAAACTTTTTTCCAGATTTCAAGACACCAAAAGCCACATGAATAAGTTTTCGCATCATGGCACCGATGATGACCATAG
>CAIYWD010000178.1 GCA_903929815.1 uncultured beta proteobacterium | reverse complement strand
TTCAAAACCAGCTCAGGCGAGCCGCTGCGCCGCCTGTTGCGTGAGCGTTGCCAACTGGAGGTGTTGGTGGACTTTGGCGATTGGCAGGTGTTTGAAGGCGTGACCACTTACCCGGCTGTGGTGGTGGCGCATAAAACGGTGCCCGATAACGCTCGGATGGCACACTTTTTACAGCTTGCAGCACCCGTGGCAGATTTAAGCGCACACTTTGCCGACAACAAACAAGTGCTTGATCTGTCTCGACTCAGTGGGTCTTTGGAATGGCAACTTGAAGGTGGCGAGGCAGCAGCCTTGCGCGCCAAGTTGCTGCATGGGCATCCGAGTTTGAAACAGGCGGTGGGGGCGCCGCTTTACGGTATCAAGACCGGCTTGAACGAGGCTTTTGTGATTGACCGTGCCACCCGCGACCGATTGGTGTTTGCTGATATAGCCAGTGAGGGGTTATTCAAGCCATTTCTGGAGGGCAAGGACATCAAATGCTGGCAGGTCGAGAGCGAGGATCGGTGGTTAATTTTGTGCCCCAAGGGCTGGATACGATCGGCAATGCGGCTGACGGAATTTCCTGACGAAGTACAAGCCTGGAGCTGGCTACAGCAATGCCATCCGGCGCTGGCACAGTGGTTGGCACCGTTTGCTGAGACCGCCAGAAAACGGACTGACCGAGGAGATTATTGGTGGGAACTACGGGCTTGTGGCTACTACGACAAATTTGCACAGTTCAAGATTTTTTGGCCTGAGTTTTCCGCCATACCTAATTTTGCTGTGGATGAAACCGGTTTGTACTCGACCAACAAAGGGTTTTTTGTCACTACAGACAATGCGCATTTTGTTTGCGCCGTGCTGAATTCCAAGGCCGTTTGGTTTGTCATTTGTGGCATCACATCGATCATTCGCGGCGGTTTTCAACAATTGCGTGCTCAAAATATCGAAACCCTCCCCATCCCCCCATCAACCCCCGCCCAGCAAGCCGAACTCAGCGCCTTAGCCATTGCCGCCTCACAAACCGCCAATGAACGCCTGAACACCCAGCGCAATTTTGCCCGTCGCATCACCGACCTGTTGCCCAGCCCGCCCCCCAAAGGCGCACAAACCACACTGGGCGATCGTTTGAGTCAATGGTGGCAATTGCCCGATTTCAAAGCATTTCAGACCGAGGTCACCAAACGCTTCAAGGCTGACATTCCTCTGCGCGAACGCAACGACTGGGAGGCCCTGTTCACCCAAGAAAAAACCCGCATCCACCAGCTTGGTGCCAACATCGCCGCCACCGAGCGCAGCATCAACACACTTGTCTATGCCTTGTTTGGCTTGACACCGGCAGAAATTGCCTTGATCGAGCATTCGGTTAAATAGGGCCGTTGTCAGGTAGGCCTATTTTGTTGATTGAGGATGAGCGAAAGATAGCCGATTTTGTGTGCGACGGTCTTGGCGCACGCGGTCTTTCGGTCGAACACGTGGATAACGGCCACGCAGGGTATGAACGTGCTCGCCGAGGCGCGTTTGATGTCATTGTGCTTGACATCATGTTGCCAGGTCGTGACGGTTTGTCTGTTCTGGCGGCATTGAGACAACAAGAAATTGTCACACCCGTCATTCTTCTCAGGACGTTGGAGCGCCCCAAGATGCGTTCCCACGCTCCAGCGTGGGAACGCAGCCTTAGACGCTCCAGCGTCCCGACATAGCGCCAGGCCGGTGATGGCCTGCCGTGAAGACGACGACCGCAAGGCCTGGACGTTCTTTGCAAACCAAAATGGTAACTACTCACACCTACGTCATTCCCACCTGCGCGGGAATGACGAACGTGAATTTATTGATGGGATGTCGTTTCATTGGGAGCTGAGTAGTTACCCAAAATGAATGATGACCCTGCAGGTCGGGTTGCGCCCTGTAGGCTAACCCAACCTATATTAATTACCCATCAAAAGTGCCTGTAGCCCTTATGGGATAAGGATACCTTGCTATTGTTTTTGTTTCGCCCTATATCCCCATCTGCAACAAAGGATATCCAACCAGCAATGGTTATGGCTATTTGCGGCTATATTTACGGCTATGTTCAACACCGACAACATTCAAATCACACCTGCAATTTTGGCGCTCATCACCAAACTCGATGAGTTCAAGGGTGTCTGGCGTACTCTTGGTACCTTGGCACCTGACCGATTGCTGGCGTTGCGTCGAGTGGCAACCATTGAGAGCATTGGATCGTCCACCCGAATTGAAGGCAGCAAACTGTCCGACCAAGCTGTAAAAGCGCTTCTTGAAAAAATAGAAATGAAGTCGTTTGCCTCGCGTGATGAACAAGAGGTGGCCGGTTATGCCGAGGTCATGGAACTGCTGTTTGCTTCCTGGGAACATATCGTGTTCAACGAAAACCATATCATGCAAATTCACCGTGATTCGCTGGCGTACAGCAGCAAGGACGAGCGTCACCGTGGTCAGTACAAAACACATGAAAACCGAGTGGCGGCGTTTGATGAGCAAGGCAATGAAATTGCGACCATTTTTCAAACGGCATCCCCATTTGACACACCACGGTTGATGCGCGAGTTGGTCGAATGGGTTCGCCATCAGCGTGATAGCCAATCATTGCATCCGCTCTTGGTGGTGGCGGTCTTTGTCGTGGTCTTTTTGGAAATTCACCCGTTCGATGATGGCAATGGACGGCTCTCACGCATCCTGACGACACTACTTTTATTGCAAGCAGGTTATGTTTACGCCCCTTACAGTTCTTTGGAAAGCGTCATTGAACAAAACAAGCAAGGCTACTACATTGCCCTGAGGCAAACGCAAGGCACGATACGAACAGAGTCGCCCAATTGGCAACCATGGATCACGTTTTTTCTGAGTTCACTGGTGAGTCAGGTCAAGCGCCTTGAAGCAAAAATTGAGCGTGAACATTTGTTGCTGACCACACTGCCAGAGCTATCCATTCAACTGCTGACGATTGCGCGTGAGCACGGGCGCTTGACGGTCTCTGGTGCAAAGGCGCAAACCCAAGCCAACCGACACACCATCAAACTGCATCTTGGAAAACTGGTTGCTGCTGGATACCTCCAGCAGCATGGCACGGGCCGCGGCACCTGGTACATGTTGTCTGCACGAACCAACTCGCAGCAAACCGGGTGCGTTTCAAAGTGATGTGGTGCAATACAAAAACCAAAATTGCATCCCAACTCTGACGGCCAAATGCACAACTTATTGTTGACCATATCCTAACCCCTCTTTTTCAAAGGGGGGGTTAGGGGGGATTTGGTTTTTTTCCGTGAAGTTTATGCGAAAAACTTAAGGTTTTACATCTAAAATTTGGAGCATCATTTTGAGCCCAACCCGAACGATGATTTCAAGGCAGAGCCGCCATAGGACGCGTCGTTTAGGCGACGCGTATCAGGACTTCCAGTCCGTAATCCAAACCCCCCAGCTTCAGCTGGTGGTTGTTTAGTTATTTGAGCCTAGCCCCTTTTGCCGTGGTCTGTTACTTATTTCCAGATAATTAGTTCGGTCACC
>CAIYWD010000177.1 GCA_903929815.1 uncultured beta proteobacterium | reverse complement strand
GGAATAGAAAAAAAAGTATAGAAATAATGAAGAATGTAATGGAAAAGCCGAGAGAAAGTCGTTTTTTAGTAAATCAGGGGGCGGGTTTTTTAAAAAATCGAGGGTTTTCGGTCAGACACTATCTATTTCAGCTTGATGATTAACAGGCAAATCGACCTCTAACCCTTGCTGTACTTGCGTTGGCAGCTCTTGTTTTGAGAGTGGATTTTGAAAGTCTGGGCGCAGCCATTGGATGATGCATTTTGCTTCGTCTGCTGCGCGCCTGGCGTTTAGGGCGACCAGTCGGGTCAAGAGTTCACGGCGACCGGTTTCAGACCTGGCTGTGGGCAACACGTCACGCCAACCGTAAGCGGCTAGCACGGCAGCATCGAGTTCATCGTGAAGGTCTTTGAGCATGCCCACCAGTCCCTGGCTGTAGATGGATTGTTCTGCTGCTGTTAATGTGTGTTCGCCAGTCTTGCAGCGTAGGCGCTGGAGCACGTTGTACAGGCTGGTGAGCGTGAGGCCGGGGTGCGCTGCCTGCTGGCGTTGACGATGCGCGTCAATCGACTCGGCGAGCTGGGCAATGCGTTGGCGAAGGGCGGAGGTCAGGCCGGTGGTGTCTGAGGGGAAAGGAAAATTATCGAAGCACAGGGTTTTGATATAGCGCGGTCTGTCTTCCAATGTGCCACCCGAAGCCAGCGACCACGCTACATGAAGGTCACTTGACAATACCCCCAAATAAAATGCATCGGGCAGCGCAAACATCACGGTCGTGCTGTCGCAAATCGTATGAACTGGCGCTACGACAAAGGTACGATGCTTGGCCGTCAGCGAGGTGGTAATCACACGAGTGCAGTCCTTTAAGGCAGGTCTGAAGGTGCTGCGTGCAGCACCAAATATCCACCACCGTTCACGCAACGCGGGGCATGCGTTCACATCACGTTCTCCTTTAACCCGGTCATTGACCCACTGGTCAATGGCTGGCCAGCGCTCTCGCAATTGCATGTCACTCAGACCATACAAATCAATGGCAAACAGGTGTCTGGGGGTCTGGGTGATGTCTCGCCCACTCAAGAGCGGTCGAATACAGGACGCGGGTGTGCCAAAGGCAGGGTCAAGCAGGCGCGCCTGATCTGCGGTGACGACAAAACCCTTGCCTGTCAGTTGGTAGCCCACACAACTCATACCGGCGTTGGCGCGCAGCGCTGGAGCAGCGGCAATATCCGGACCTATCGTCAGCCCGGGCGTGATGATGCCTGTGCGCAGGCTTAAATCAACATCGATTTCGCCGTCTGGCAAGGGGCGTTCCTCTATAACTTCCAGCAACTGCCCCTCGGCCTTGCCCTTTTGGCCGACTGACAATGCCACCCGCACGGCTGCTCCATCGGCACTGTCCACCCAGGGGTGGTCGGGCACTACAAAAGCCAAACTGACATCGTCGCCCAAGTGTTTTGCTACCACGGCGCGGTTAAAGCTCTGGCGCAAACTGTTGGTGGTGATCAGGCCAAAGCGTACGATCTGCCCAGCCCCAACCAGACTGGCGGCGCGATCCCACCAATACATCACATAGTCGGCGTTGTCGGGAATTTCTACGTACACACGGCGCAGGGCGCTTAGATAACCATCACCCAACGCAGCGCGAATGGTGCGCGCGCCCAGGTAGGGCGGATTGCCCACCACAAAATCAGCCACAGGCCACGCTGCACAGCGAGGGTTGGTGTAAGTCCATTGCGGCATTTGGGCAGTCTCATCGGGCACTTGTTCGCCTGTTGCGGTGTGTCGCTTGAATGTTTTGCCATCCCAACAGGTCACGGGTTGGTCGCTGCCGTCGGTGCGCAGTTCCATTTTGTCCCACGCCAGCACCGCATCTCGGCATTCGATGTTTTCAAAATCATGCACCACCGGCTCGGCCACCGCGGTGTTGCCCTGGGTGCGGATATGCCATTGCAAAAAGCCTATCCACAACACCAGTTCGGCGACGGCGGCAGCGCGTGGGTTTGATTCAATGCCGCGCAACTGTTGAACGGTCACGGTTTCACCTTCAAAGCCCAATCTGTCCTGAGTTTCGCCCAGGGCAAGGAGTTGGTTGATGACTTCGCCCTCCAGACGTTTCAAGTGTTCCAGCGTGACATACAAAAAGTTGGCACTGCCACAAGCGGGGTCCAGCACACGCAGGCTGCACAGGCGATGATGAAATTTTTTAACCTCGGCACGCGCTTCGGTGAGTTTGTCGGTCATCGCACGTCCCGTGAGTTCTGCTGCTTCATGCGCCAAAACCAAGGCTGCTGCCTGTGCATTCGCCCACTCGGCACGCAGCGGTTCCATCACGGTGGGCAATACCAGTCGCTCGATATAGGCGCGTGGGGTGTAATGCGCACCCAGGGCATGACGCTCGGTCGGGTGCAGAGTACGCTCTAGCAGCGCGCCAAAAATGGCGGGTTCGACAGATCGCCAATCGGCTTTTGCCGCTGCAATCAACAAGTCAATTTGATCTGGTTTTAAAAGCAGGCTGTAGCCATCAACCGTACTGTGCTTGAAGAGTTTGCCGTTGAAATGCAGCACCTTTTTGGCCAGTGCCATACAAAAGCCGCCACTGTCCATGTCCGCCCATAAACAGCGCAACATGATTTGCAAAGTGGCAGGGTCATCACGGTGGGTTGTCAGCAGCGTTAAAAACGCATCTTTGGGCAACAAACCAATGTCTTCTGCAAACATTGAAAACAGACACCG
>CAIYWD010000176.1 GCA_903929815.1 uncultured beta proteobacterium | reverse complement strand
GGAATCAGGCATGGCACTCGTGGAAGCGGCATCTTGCCGCTTTGCCAGCGTCAGCGGCTGGAAGCCGCTGCTACATGACCACCAGCAGTGCCATTGTGCAATCTGAAGAACTTGCTTTTGAAATCAGCGAACCGTGAGTTCAAAGGGGGGTTAGGGGGGATTTGGTTTTTGTATTGCACCACATCACTTTGAAACGCCCCCTGTAGAAGCCGCTTCTACAGAGGGCAAGATACTCGCGCCTCTCAGGAATGATGCTATGATTTTTGATGCTCAGGTTTTCAAGGCTACACTGGCAACCATGTGAATCACTATTGAGAACTACCATGGCAGCTCATCGAAAAATCAAAGCAGCAGCACAGCCCTTTTTAGCCACTGCTGATGCTATCCCCAGTTTTCCCATCGTTGGCATTGGCGCTTCAGCGGGCGGCCTGGCGGCGTTTGAGGCTTTTTTCTCTGGCATGCCTGCCGATGTTGATCCTGGCATGGCTTTTGTTTTGGTGCAGCATTTGGCACCTGACCACAAAAGTCTGCTCAGAGAATTGATTCAGCGCACCACCCGCATGAATGTGTTTGAGGTGGAAGATGGCATGGTGGTGCAACCCAACTGCGCCTACATCATCCCCCCCAATTACGACATGGCTTTTTTGAACGGCACACTGCAACTGCTGGAACATACCCTTCCGCGTGGCCAGCGCATGCCCATTGACTTTTTGTTTCGATCTTTGGCCATGGATCAGCGAGAGCGTGCCATTGCCATTGTGCTCTCTGGCACAGGCAGCGATGGTAGTCTGGGGGTGCGTGCCATCAAGGGCGAAGGCGGCATGGTGATGGTACAAAGCACTGCCTCCAGCGAGTTTGACGGTATGCCGCGCAGCGCCCTTGAAACCGGTTTGGTGGACTTTGAACTTTCACCTGCTGAAATGCCCGCACAACTCATAGCTTATGTGGGACATGCCTTTTCCAATGCACCGCGTTCTGTTGCCGCGGCCTCGCCTGACAATGACAATTCACTCAAAAAAATCTTCATCTTGCTGCGCACACACACCGGACATGATTTTTCACAATACAAACCCAGCACCATTTACCGCCGAATTGAACGGCGCATGGCCTTGCATCAAATCAAGACACTGGAAGATTACGTCAAGTATTTGCACCAAATTCCCCAGGAAACCCAGGCACTTTTTTCTGATTTGCTGATTGGTGTCACCAACTATTTTCGTGACAAGGAAGCATTTGCCGTGCTGGAAGCAGAGGTCATCCCCCTTCTTTTTGAAAAAAAACTTCAAAGTAGCACAGTGCGTGTGTGGTGTGCGGGGTGCTCCACGGGGGAAGAGGCTTACTCCGTGGCCATCTTGCTTCAAGAACATCTGGAAGCCATCAAACAAAATTTCAAGGTGCAGGTCTTTGCCACAGACATTGACAACCGCTCGATTGTCGTAGCACGCAACGGACTGTACCCCGCCAGCATTGCAGGAGACCTGACACCTGAGCGATTGGCACGATTTTTTAGCCTGGAGGCTGATTCTTCGTCCTACCGTATTCACAAAAGCATTCGCGATATGCTGGTTTTTTCAGAGCAGGATGTCATCAAAGACCCGCCATTTTCAAAACTTGATCTGGTCTGCTGTCGCAATCTGCTGATTTATCTGGGCGCAGACCTGCAAAAGAAACTGGTGTCATTGTTCCATTACGCTCTACAACCTCGTTCATGGTTGTTTTTGGGCCCTTCCGAGACCGTGGGTGAACTCACGAATCTGTTTGTCGTACACGATCGCAAAGCCAAGATATACCGACGCCAGGATGATTTTCCAGGGATGCAGCGATCTTCCCTTAGCCGCTTTTTACCCCTCTTTACGCCCAAAGACTCCGCTTCGCCAACGAGCACTCGAAAAGCAGATAAATCCCCGAAAGGGTTGATGCGCGAGATGACCGAACAAATCCTGTTGGAACAGTTTGCACCGGTGGCAGCGGTGGTCAACAGTCGTGGCGACATTCATTACCTGCATGGTCGCAGTGGTCGCTACCTTGAACCGTCGCCCGGTGAAGCCGGCCTCAGCAACATTTTGCAAATGGCCAGAGAAGGTCTTCGCCACGATCTGACCACCTGTCTCTTCCAGGCCCTAGGCAGTGGTGAGACGATTCATGCCAACGGCCTGCGCGTTAAAACCAATGACCATTTCACACTGGTCAATATCGCCATTTGTCCTGTGTTGAACAGTTCGCTAACGACGCCCGAAGTACCGCTCTATCTGGTCACGCTGCAAGATACTCCTGATGTGCCTGCTGCCTTGCCAGGCCCATGGACAGACATCAATCCTTCGGACACCGACACCGATCCACGCATCACAGCCTTGAAGCAAGAACTGCGTGCCAAAGATGAATACCTTCTGGCTACCCACGAAGAACTGCAAAGTTCCAACGAAGAACTCAAATCGGCCAATGAAGAAATGCAGTCGGTCAATGAAGAACTGCAATCTACCAATGAAGAACTTGAAACCTCCAAAGAAGAGTTGCAGTCGATCAATGAAGAGTTGTCCACCGTCAACACCGAACTGCAAACCAAGGTCACAGACCTCTCACGTGCCAACAACGACATGAACAACCTGCTCGCAGGCACGGGCATTGCCACGGTGTTTGTCGATCATTCCTTGCGTATTTTGCGGTTCACGCCGGCGGCTACCCGCATCATCAACCTGATTGCCAGTGACGTTGGCCGTCCCGTCGGGCACATTGTGTCCAACCTTCAGGCCTACGACTGCCTTATCACGGATGTGCAGTTGGTGCTTGACACCTTGGTGCCTAAAGAAACCGAGGTTCAGACTCTTGATGGCAAATGGTATGTTCTTCGCATCCTGCCTTACCGCACACTCGACAACGTGATTGAAGGGGCAGTGGTGACGTTTATCGATATTACCGAAGTCAAACACACGCAGGCCGCGCTACAAAATGCTGAGGAAATGTTGCGCTCGGCCGTGTTGCCGCGTGATGCTCTTGATGCCATGACCGTGCATGATTTGCAGGGCCGTATTTTTGCCTGGAATCCTGGCGCTGTTCGTCTGTATGGCTGGACTGAAGCCGAGGCACTGCAAATGAATGTTCGCCAGCGCATTCCAAAGGATATGGCCGACAGTGCTTTGGATGCAGTGCATCACATCAATCAGGCGAAAGCGCTGGACCCCCAACAGACCAAACGGCTTGCCAAAGATGGCACGGTGCTGGCGGTATCGGTGACCGCCACTCCCTTGTGCAATGAGCTGGGGCAAATCTATGGGGTGGCCACCCTTGAGCGGCCGATGTAAAACTGGCCCAAATCCTTCATTTCCATGGCAAACACAAATATATCCCCCTCCAGTCGGTTTTCGGCTGAGGTGATTCAAACCATGCGTCAGCGTGCTGAAGATCGCCTGAAAGAAGCGGTAGCCTTGACTGACGGTGTTGAAACCCTCTCACCCAGCGCCACGCGAGAACTATTGCACGATTTGCAGGTGCATCAAATTGAACTGGAGATGCAAAACGACGAGCTGCGTCACACACAGGCAGAACTGTCTGTTTTGCATGAGCATTACTCTGATTTGTTTGATTGGGCACCGGTGGGATATGTCACGATCAATGCCCAGGGCACACTGCTGGAAGCCAACCTGACTACGGCCACTTTGCTGGGTGTCAAGCGCAGCGTGTTGTCCTCGCTGCCCTTCACCCGCTTTATTCTGAAGCAGGATCACGGTATTTTCCACCAGCACCGCAAGCAGATTCTGGACCACCACGAGCTTCAGTCATTCGACTTGAGAATGCTGAAATCAGGTGGCAGCCTGTTCTGGGCCAACCTGACACTGACATATGTACCAGGACAGATGGACAAAGCGGAGTTTCGGCTGGCCATCAGCGACATCACCGAACGCAAACACGCACAAGCCCTGTTTCACTCGCTGTTTGACCAGTCCGTCTTTTTTGGGTGCATTCTTGACAAACAGTTGAGACTTCTAGAGGTCAATCGTGCCGCCTTGAGTTTGATGGGGACTCCGCTCAACGTGTTGATTGGGAAGTATTTTCCTGACAACCGACTGTGGACGGACGAACACAATCAAGCTGAATTGATGCATGCTTTACAGCAAGCCATTTGCGGTGTGGGTACCCAGTTTGAGACTTTTCATACTTTACCCAACGGCAAACCACTGTATCTGATGGTCAACACCACGCCTATCTTTCTTGATACGGGCATCCAAATCGCATTTGTGGGTGTCGATATCACCCAACGCAAGCAAACTGAACAGGCGCTTAAGCAAAGTGAAAGGTTTTTTCACGATTTTTTTGAGAGCAACTCTTCAGTCATGTTGCTGATTGAACCCGTTTTTGGGCAGCTCATCGATGCCAACCGTGCTGCAGTCGCCTTTTACGGCTACACCAGAGAACAACTGATGGCCATGTACTTGTGTCATATCAACATGCCAGCACAAGAGCAGAGAGTTGCCCGCTCGAAACAACCCCATCGAGAGGATCACCCTGACCTGGTGCATGCCCACAAACTGGCATCGGGCGATGTTCGCTATGTAGAGGTCTATTCCACACCCATTGAATTGGCCGATCGCGCCATGCTGTTTTCCATCATCCATGATGTGACCGAACGTTATCTTCTGGAAAAACAGGTGCATCAACTGGCGTTTCATGATGCACTGACCCAACTGCCCAATCGCAGTCTGCTGAACGACCGCATGACCCAAATCATGGCCATTAGCCATCGCAGTGGCTGCTTTTGTGCCTTGATGATGGTTGATTTGGACAATTTCAAACCGATCAATGATCTGCATGGGCACTTGGTAGGCGATTTGATGTTGATTGAGGTGGCACGCCGACTGACCCTTTGTGTGCGTGAAGTGGACACCGTGGCACGGTTTGGGGGCGATGAGTTTGTGGTGATGCTGAGTGAGTTAAGCACCGACAAGGCCGAATCCACAGCGCAGACGGCCACCGTTGCCGAGAAAATTATCCAAAGCCTGGCCGAACCTTACCTCTTGGCCGTCAAACATGACGATGACACCTTGACTGAATACCGTTGTACCGCCAGCATGGGTGTCCTCGTTTTTACCAGCAGTGACGTATCTCGGGAAGATATTCTCAATAGGGCTGATGCGGCCATGTACCAGGCCAAAAACGATGGGGGCAATCGGATCAGGTTTTATGCAACGGAGGGTGAACGTGAAAGACCATAAAAATCATGGTGTCATTCCTGGACTGCTGAAATAGATGACCTGACACCTTAATCTGTCATGAAACGACTCATTATTGCAACCCGTGAAAGCCGCCTGGCATGGTGGCAAGCGCAACATGTCCAAGCCCTGCTGTGTGAGCAGGGTCATCGGGTCAGTCTGCTGGGCATGACCACGCAAGGTGATCAAATTCAAGACAGGCCGTTAAGTCAGGTGGGCGGTAAAAGCCTGTTTGTCAAGGAACTTGAAATGGCTTTGCAAGAGGGGCACGCTGACCTGGCCGTGCATTCTCTGAAAGATGTTCCCATGACTTTGCCCTGCGGCATGACGCTGGCCTGTGTGATGCAGCGCGATGATCCGTATGATGCCTGGGTGTCTCCACGCTATGCTACGCTGAACGACTTGCCCGACGGTGCTGTGGTTGGCACATCGAGCTTGCGTCGAATGGTCATGCTGCGTGCGCTTCGTCCTGATTTGCACATTGAGCCTTTGCGCGGCAATGTTGACACGCGGCTGCGCAAGCTCGACGACGGTGCGTTGGATGGCATTGTGCTGGCAGCCGTTGGTTTGAATCGACTGGGGCTGCAAGCGCGTATTCGTGAGGTGTTTGAGCCACAACGCATGTTGCCAGCAGCCGCGCAAGGGGCATTGGGCATTGAGGTTCGATGTGACCGCACCGATGTGATGGATGCACTGACACCCTTGGCGCACCACGCCACCTGGCTGGCTGTTGCGGCTGAACGTGCGCTCATCCGTGCTTTGGGCGCGGGTTGCTCTGCGCCACTGGCGGCATTTGCCACATTTTCCACATTCCAACAAGATGTTTTAACGCTGGATGCCGTATGGGGCGACCCTGAAGGGTTTGTGGATTTGGTTCGGGTGCAACAGTCGGCAACCGTCACAGCCCAAGCCAGCGCCGAGGCCTTGGGACAATCTACCGCCCAAATGCTGCGCTTGAGGGTGCTGGAAGAAGGTGGCATCCTGCCGGATGTGCCTGATGTGCCTGATGTGCCTGATGACTTTATCCCATAGGGGAAATGGAACATGCGTGTTGTAGTCACCCGCGTGCAACTGCAAGCAACAGTGTGGGCGCAGGCGATGGTGGAAAACGGGTATCAGGTATTGATGTTGCCCTTGATTGACATTGCAGCACTGCCTGATACCAAAGCATTGACACAGGCCTGGCAAGAGTGGCCAACCTACCACGCTGTGATGTTTGTCAGCGCCTCTGCCGTGCATTATTTTTTTGCATCAAAACCGGCTATAACGCCCTACCCATATACGAAGTACGCTATCAAAACAAGAGTATGGGTGACAGGCCCTGGCACTCGCTCGGCCGTGTTGGCGCAAGGCATTTTGGCGCAGCAGATCGATGCGCCAGAACTTACCCATCAGCAGTTTGATTCCGAAGCCTTGTGGCAACAGGTGCATCACACAATACATCGTGGTGATCGTGTGCTGATTGTTCGCGGCGCAAAACGCTCACCTGACAGCGGTGCTGCACGGAGTCAAGGGCGGGATTGGCTGGCGCAACAAGTTCAGGCGCTAGGTGCTCAGGTGCAGTGTGTGGCTGCCTATGTGCGCCAGATTCCCCAGTGGTCCATGTCCCAATGTGAACAAGCACGCCAAGCTGCATCCGATGGTTCGGTGTGGCTGTTGGGCAGTGTCGAGGCTGTGGGAAATTTGCAGACACTTCTTTGGCAACAAAATTGGACACAAGCACAAGCTGTAGTGACCCACCCACGCATTGCCAGCGCAGCACGATCGCTGGGTTTTGGCAAGGTTACGTCATCTGCTGCTTGTTTGTCTGCTGTATTGACTTCGGTAGAATGTTTGTCATGACCCTCGCCCTTGCCCTTGACACCGATACATCCCCCCAGCCCTCTGGTGATAGCGCCGGTGTATCTTCGCGCCGCACGCTCATGACCTGGCTGATTGCCCTTGTTGCAGTCCTGGCTTTGATCATCAGCTTGGTGCTGTGGCAAAAGGTGTCTGCCCTGCAAGAGCATCTGGCACGTCAGAGTGCTGAGGTACAAAACCAGTCGATTGAAGCGCGTGTGATGGCCAAACAGGCACTTGCCCTGGCGCAGGAGGCCAGTGGTCGTTTTGCTGTGTTTGAGTCGCGCTTGAGCGAGGTGACTTTGCAGCGTGCCCAGTTAGAGGAACTGATGCAAAATTTGTCACGCTCGGCCGATGAAAACCTGGTTGTCGATATTGAGTCAGCCTTGCGATTGGCGCAGCAACAGGCACAACTGACGGGTAGCATTGAACCTTTGTTGTCAGCACTTAAAAGTGCAGCGCAACGATTGAAGCGAGCCGCACAACCCAGGCTGGCGATGCTGGAACGTGCGATGGCACGTGACACTGAACGTATCCAATCAACGACCTTCAGCGACACCCCCTCATTGCTTGTCAAACTGGATGAACTTGTCCGTTTGTCTGACGAACTTGTGCTGGCCAACGCTGTGGCGACGGCAAAACAAACGCATGCAAGTGCCACTGCCACTCATTCAGGGGCAATATCCGAGGTGGCCTGGTGGCAGCGCCTGGTATCCATGCTCGCCGCCCAGGCTCGCGCACTGGTTCGGGTGAGTCAGATCGATGCACCAGAGGCTGCGCTGTTGTCGCCCGATCAATCGTTTTTTCTGCGTGAAAATTTTAAACTCAAACTGCTCAATGCGCGCTTGGGCGTGTTGTCACGGCAAATCACATCAGCACAGGCTGATTTGAAATCCGCTGAGGTATCGTTAAGGAAATATTTTGATTCACAATCACGCAAAACCCAAATCGCTCTCGATGTGCTGCAACAGGTGCAAGTGCAAATGCGTTACTTGCAGATTCCGCAGATGGACGAGACCCTGACCGCCCTGACGACGGTTGCCGCAGGACATTAACGTACCCAGGATGACTTTGATCATGCGTATTGCCTTGTGGTTGATGTGTCTTTTCGGCGTGGCAGTTGCCCTGGCTTTGTTTGCTGGTGGGAATGCTGGCACAGTCACTCTTTTCTGGCCGCCGCACCGCATTGATGTATCGCTCAATCTGGTGCTTTTGTTGCTGCTTGTGCTTTTTGTGCTGTTGCATCTGGTACTTAGCACCATCACTGCACTGCTGTCCATTCCGGCTCAGGCCCGTGAGTGGCGTATTCGTTACCATGAACACGTCATGAATGGCACTTTGCTCGATGCCTTATCGCATTTGATAGCAGGCAGCTATACCAGGGCAAAAAAAGCCGTTGATCGTGTGCTGGAACACGAGGCCGCCACGCATGGGGGTCATGAGGGTTGGACACAGGCGCCGATGTTGCGAGTATTTGCGCATTGGGTCGCAGCCGAGAGCGCACAATCCCTGCGCGATCTTGCTTCTCGTGACGAGCATTTTGAACAGGCACTGGCACAAGCAACAGTTCTGGAAGGAAAAAATAGTCGTGAAGGGTTGCTGATGCGTGCGGTGCGTTGGGCCATTGAAGATCATGATGCCGATGCCGCCATGACATGGCTGAATCAATTACCCGCAGGCGCGGCGCGGCGCACCTTGGCGTTGCGTTTGCGCCTGAAGGCTGAGCGACTGGCAGGTCATACCGACATGGCACTTGAAACCACTCGTTTACTCGTCAAGCACCGCGCATTTTCTCAAACATCAGCCCAGAATTTGCTGCGTGCCTTGATGCTTGAATCGCTGCAAAACAAGCATGATGCAGAGCAAATTTTGGTATTTTGGAACACCCTTGAGACTGACGAGCGTCAGTTTCCCGAGGTTGCCTGCGCAGCAGCCGAGCGTTTGCTTCGTTTGGGTGGCCCTGCACCCACTGCGTTTGAGTGGTTATTGCCCATTTGGGAACGTATGGTCGGTCTGCCTGACGGTCTGACCATGGATCAAAAACTGGGATTGGTACAACTCCTGGAATTTGCGCTCTCCAGCACCAAAGATACCATTGACCATGACTGGCTCACACGCATTGTTCTGATGCAAGAGACTCATTTGGCCGATGTCGTTTTGCAATACCTCGCAGGTGTGGCTTGTCTGCATTTACAGTTGTGGGGCAAGGCCGAACAACTCCTCAAACAAGCACTGACACGCCTGGAAGACCCATGCCTGCGTAACCGCAGTTGGCAAATGCTGGCAGGATTGGCCGAGCGTATGGACGATCCTGCCATGGCTTTTAGTGCATGGCAAAACGCTGCACAAGCCTACAGTCAAGCCAGTATCATTTGCCCAGTTAGGTGCTAAGGATATGGTCAATGCATATCCTAACCCTACCCTGACCCACTTTTACATCATTCCACTATGCATACACTCATTGAACATATCGTCAAACTGACGGATCACCGCGATCGAGATTTGCTGGAGCTGACACTTTCCAAAGCCTTGATTGACCTGCTACCTATTGTGCGCATCATCATTGCACGTGTGGTTCGTGAAAATGGTGAGCAGCGCTGGCTTGAAGTAGCGCGTCTGGATTCCAAAGGCGGTGGTCGGGTGCTTGACCCTTTGCGTGTGGATTTTCAAACGCTCACTCGGTTTGAAGATGCTTCAGAACGCTGTGAATGTTTGCGCACCCGTGAGCGACAGGAACTGGCCTGGGCCGGCCATGAAGGCCCCCGCATCAATTTTTTGCCCCTGTTTTCTGATTCCCGCAGTGACGACGAGGGGGTGATTGAGGTGCATTCTGAAGCAGCCCTGAACCCAGATGCCTTGCAAATGCTTGACCAATTGCGCCATATCTACCGCAACATGTATGCCTTGCTGGAGTTCAGCGACCGCGATGCCATGACGGGCTTGCAAAATCGCAAATCGCTCGATGATGCGTTTTATAGCGCTGTACTCGAAGACCTTGAATCTGCTCCGGGTCATGGGTTCGGTGAGGCGGGTGCTATGGCAACACACCAGGAACGTCGTCATCGTGTCCCTGCTAACTATTGGCTCGGTGCGGCGGTTGTTGATAACTTTCGATTGATCAATGACAAGTTTGGTCAACCTGTGGTCAAGGAAGTGTTGATGCAGGTGGCGCGTGCCATGAAAAATACATTTCGCACCTATGACCGCATTTACAGATTTGAGGGTGGACACTTTGGGGTGTTGATTCACTGCCCCGATGAAGCTTTGGTGCTGGCAGCTTTTGATCGCCTGCGTTCCAATGTTGAGAAAACCACGTCACCAAAAATTGGACGTGTCACACTAAGCTGCGGTTTTACCGACGTTCTGGCTGACGATTCACCGGGTAGCGCACTTGACAAGACCGAACGGGCCGTCGATTTTGCCCGTCGCAGCGGTGGGAACAAAGCTTGTAGTTACATGGGCATGGTTCGGCGCGGTTTTTTTAGCTGAACTCTAACGTCAGATTTCCTGATCCGCGTGGAATGCCCAATGGCACTTTGTTGAAGCGCCATCTTGGCGATTGACAAACTAAAAGCGGCAGGATGCCGCTTCCACAAGGTGCCATTCTCGATTCCATCATTTTTGCTACCTGTGCTTGGT
>CAIYWD010000175.1 GCA_903929815.1 uncultured beta proteobacterium | reverse complement strand
TAGTCCTGGCCGCTTTTGATTTGTTGCGTTAGGCTGCGTGCCATGTAAAAAGCGCTGCGCATTCGCCATGCGTTGTAGCGCCTGACTTGCATTTCAATGTTGAAGTGCCGCCCTTTGGCGTCCTTCGCCAGAATGTCAAGCACAATGAATTTGCCGGTGATGTCTTCAGGTGTGATGTTGGGGTTCAAAATCTCAATGGATTCAATGGGAACTTCACCCGTTCGCACTGCATTGATGAGTGCAATGAGCAGTGCTGGCGCTTCTACAAACAGTTTCTTGAAGATGAAATCGTTTTTGGGGTCAAGCATGGGGCGCTTGTTGGGGGTGGCCGTGTTCATGTTCATGATCAGGTTTTAATGGCCGTCAAAAACGGCCTTGAGGGTTTTGGCATCCAAAATGGTGTCTATCCAGTGTTTTAGTTGTTCGGTGGTGGCGATATTGACACGGTGACGAATGTCATCTGACATCTCATCTGTCAATGGGCCAAAGCGACGGGTAAGCAGTCGCATGAAGATATCTTCTGCTTCTTCACGTTTGCCTATTTCCCTTTCAGCCCGTTTTTCGCTGATTTCATCCATCAAAGCACGTTCACGCACAAAAGCCCGGTGGCGCATTTCTTCGTCTGCGCTAAAGGTTTTCAGGTGTGCTGGTGCTTGTGGGTTCATCAGTTTTTTCACATCGACGGATGGTTTCAATGGCCGTCAAAAACTGCCTTGAGGGTTTTGGCACCCAAAATGGTATCTATCCAGTGTTCTAGTTGTTCAGTGGTGGCGATATTCAGACGATCAAGGGTGTCGTTTGAAAGTGTGCCAAAGCGTTGGGTGAGCAGGCGTGTCAGGATGTCGATGGCTTGTTCGCGTTTGCCAATGCGTTTGCCAATGCGTTCGCCTTTTTCCCTTTCAGCCCGTTTTTCGCTGATTTCATCCATCAGGGCACGTTCACGCACAAATGCCCTGTAGCGCATTTCTTCGTCTGAGCTAAAAATTTTCAAATGTGCAAGTGCTTTTTGTACCGGTTCATAAGTGATGTTGGACATGATGGTCTCGTCTTGCCAATGTTCAAAGAATGATAACCAAGCTGCCAGGTCGGGTGGGGTTATTCCCAAGCGGTCGGCCTTGCGCATTTCTATGATGTGTAGTTCAAGTTCATTGCCCAGTTTGACGTCGTGCTGTTGTCTGTCGCGCATTTCAAAACACCAGTGCGCCTGGTGTTGATGTTCGGGGTCTTCAAAAAGGTCAAAGTCCAGCAGATGAATGCCAATCACGGGTTGGATGGCTTGGTAATCCTGGCCGCTTTTGATTTGTTGCGTCAGGCTGCGTGCCATGTAAAAAGCGCTGCGTGTTCGCCATGCGTTGTAGCGCCTGACTTGCATTTCTATGTTGAAGTGCTGCCCTTTGGTGTCCCTGGCCAAAATGTCAAGCACGATGAATTTGCCTGTGATGTCTTCGGGTGTGATGGTGGGGTTCAAAATCTCGATGGATTCAATGGGAACTTCTTCGGTGCGCACCGCGTTGATGAGTGCAATGAGCAGCGTCGGTGCCCGTACAAACAGTTTCTTGAAAATGAAATCGTTTTTGGGGTCAAGTATTGGGGGGGTATTGGGTGCGGCAGTGTTCATGATCAGGGTTTTTATCGTCCCCACGCTCCTGCGTGGGAACGTGGTTAGTTTGGATGTAGAACGTGTGGTGAGGCTGCGTTCCCACGCAGGAGCGTGGGAACGATAAAAAGAACTTTGCTGATTGCCGAAATTTTAGTGATAGTCATGCCGCTTTCTCCGCCAACACCTGCTCCATCAACTCCAGCACCCCAAATATATCCACCGCTTCATGCGCCAGTACGTGCTGCTCGTCGCTCTCATGCAGATGGTGCGGGAAGCTTGCAATCTCAAGATGGTGCGGGGCGTTGTCCCAGCGGCAGATCAAGCTGCCGTCGGGGCGTTGCCAGTGAAAGCTGTATTTCTCAGTAAACAAGCCATCTGACAGTTGGAGAACCCGCTCAACACATTGCAGCAGCGAGCCATCCAGCAAGATCACCCGCATTCTGTATTGCGCCACGCCATCACTGGTTTCGGCATATAAAACGACCACTTGCCGTGAATGTTGCCAACTCAGCAGACGAGCTTCGATGTTCGAGAGCCATTGCTCAAGCACATCATTCACGTTCGGGACCCAGCGCAGATAATTTTTTCTCCATGCTGGCAGTCAGCGCTGCGTAACCATCCCAGTCAAACCACTGCGGAGCATCGCCAAGCTCACCAGAATCGAAGCGACGCTGAAACTCTGCGGTAGTCATTCCATATTGCGCTTCAAATACCGCAAGTTGATCGTGAAAACGCGCCAATTTCTTCTGGTCAGCGGCCACCAAAAAATAGATCACATTGTTGAGTAGTCGATTGATTTCGCTTGAATTACCCGAAAGCTTTTCAATCAAATGTAATTTTTCAGCTATCGCATTCATGGTGTTTTCTCCTTGGCTTGATGGCACTTAGTCTATACGCTTGCCAGTGCGATGCGCAACGCATCGACTTCTTGGCTTCCCACTTAAAGCCAATACCGTTCAATGGACCTGAAAAAAACGACAAAATACCATATTCCACGATGCTGTCATCACACTGTTTGAGAAAGAACCTACCATGTCTAACCCATTTCAAAAAGACACTCCTGTTGCATTATTGCCCGCGAACGATCGGATCAAGGCATTACAACGTGTCATCCCCCGCGTTCAAGTGGACGATGTTTTAGCTGAAACCGGGCATGACAGGGCGTGGTGCAAGCGGCTACTAGGTTGGTTCATGGTGTGGTTTGTCGTTGGTCTAGGGTTGTTCAGTACGGATTGTTATCGTCAGATTTTTCGATGGTTCCAGCCTTTTCAGCTAGGCGGTATTCCTGGGCGCTCGACGCTGTGTGAAGCGCGCAAACGTTTGGGAGTCAGGCCGCTGCTTTCATTGTTCAAACGCGTTGTTTGCTTGCTGGGTACACCACAAACGCCCGGCGCGTTTTATCGTGGTATGCGCTTGATGGCTGTTGATGGCTTTGTCTTGAACATTGCCGATAC
>CAIYWD010000174.1 GCA_903929815.1 uncultured beta proteobacterium | reverse complement strand
TTGGGATGCAATGCTAGGCGCAAATCGTGCGGTGTGGCCCAGCCACATAAGCGATTTGTAACGACGCAGTGCGCCCAAATCTGACGAGCCAAATGCACAACTTATTATTGACCATATCCTTATACTGCCTGTCTCGTTTGATATATCGCCGTCAATTGTGCCTGCGCACTCAAAGGCACTTTAGGCTTGGCGTTGGATCGGCTTTTGGCGGGCAGCACCTGTGTGTAATGGCCATCGGCATTGAGCGTCCAGGCATCTACCGTGTCGTTCAAATAGGTTTGCAAACATTCGTCCATGATACGGTGGCGCAGGGCAGCGTCTTCTATGGGCCATGCCAGTTCCACGCGACGCAGCATGTTGCGGTTCATCCAGTCGGCACTCGACAGATACAGCGCTTCATCGCTGCCCGAGAGAAAGTAGAACACGCGTGAATGTTCAAGAAAGCGCCCAATGATGGAGCGCACTCGAATGTGGTCGGTGAGGCCTGGGCGCTGCGCTGGCAACATGCAGGCACCGCGAATAATCAAATCAATTTCGACACCCGCCTGTCCAGCTCGAACCAGGGCTTCCATCAGCTTCTCGTCGGTCAGTGCATTCATTTTCAGGATGATTCGGCTAGGTATCCCCAATGCTGCGCCCTTGGCTATTTTTTCAATCCAGTCCAACAGGCTGCGTTGCAGATGAAAGGGTGCCAAAATAAGCTTGTTTAGGCGGGGAATGCGGCTTTGGTTGGCCAGCAGGCTAAAGACATTTTCAATGTCTTGCGTGATCTTGGGATTGCAGGTCAGGTAGCTTAAATCGGTATAGAGACTGGCCGTTTTTGGGTTGTAATTTCCGGTAGAAAGGTGGGCGTAGCGGCGAATGACCCTCTTTTCACGGCGTGATACCAACAGCATTTTTGCGTGGGTTTTCAGGCCAACAATGCCATAAACCACCTGTGTCCCAATGTATTCCAGTTTTTCTGCCCAGTTGATGTTGGCCTCCTCGTCAAATCGGGCTTTCAGTTCCACGACCACGGTGACTTCTTTGCCGCGCTGAACGGCTTGTCGCAAAAGTTCCATCAATACAGAATCTGAGCCTGTGCGGTAAATGGTTTGTTTGATGGCTAGGACATCGGGGTCAAGCACGGCTTCGCGCAAAAATGCCAGTACACCTTCAAAGCTCTCAAAAGGCTGATGAATCAGCACATCACCGGTTTGAATCTGCTCAAAAATCGACATGCTGGGGGTCAACTGATGGGGAAAACTGGCCTCATAGGGTGGAAACAACCATTTGGGCTGATCCACCAAATCAATCAGTTGAGTCAGCCGAACCAGATTCACCGGACCATGCACACGGTACAAGGCTGATGCCGGTAACTCAAACTGGCGCAGCAACAAATCAGTCAAACGTTCGGCACACCCTGCTGATACTTCCAATCGAACAGACTGACCATAGTTGCGGTGAACCAGACCCTGACGCAGGGCTGTGCGAAGGTTATTGACATCTTCTTCATCGACAGACAAGTCAGAGTGGCGTGTGACGCGAAACTGTGAAAAATCACCCACGGTTCGTCCCGGAAATAAATCAACCAGATGCGCACGAATCACGCTGGATATGGATACAAACAACGTGCGTTTTCCCGACAGGTTATCAGGCAGGCGAATAAAGCGAGGCAGGCTGCGTGGCACTTTAACGATGGCGATTTCAATCTCGCGCCCAAAAGCATCATGTCCTGACAAATGCACAATGAAATTGAGCGACTTGTTGGCCACCTGTGGAAATGGATGCGCAGGATCAAGGCCTATGGGCAGCAGCAAAGGCCGCACTTCGCGCTCAAAAAACGACTTGACCCAACGCTTTTGCGCCAAGGAACGTTCGCCGTGCGACACAACACGAACACCTTCCTTGATAAAAGCAGGCATCAGCACATCGTTGTACAACGCATATTGCTCATCCACCAGAGCATGGGCTACTTTACTCAAGGCTTCTTGTGCCTGTGTATCAATGGCATTGAGCGCGGCTTTAGGCTTGGCCAGGCTGGTGTAGAGGACTGCGCGCACCTCAAAAAACTCGTCTAGGTTGGAAGACACAATGCACAGGTAACGCAATCGCTCCAGCAAAGGCACGTCAGGTCGTCTAGCCCAATGCAGCACACGCGAATTGAAAGCCAACAAGCTCATGTCACGGTCAAGCCAGTTTGTAGCGACAGGTCTGGGTGTTGTTTTGAGAGAGGCAGTCGTGGTCATTTAGAGCAATGTCAAAAGTGTCACGGGTATGACAGCAAAGGATGTCAATTGTGTGATAAAACCATCATTGCAATGAATGACAATTCGTGCAGATTAACGTAATAATCGCTCACCATTCAATTTTTGGACAGCCTTTGCTGACCCTATTCCAACCTCAGTGCGCTGTATTCTGGAAGCTCCCCATGACACACAATGTATCCGCTCAGAAATTCCAGGCGCTAGACGCTTGCCATCTGCAAATTTATCAGCATTTGAATGCCTTGTCCGACCTGTTGAAACAGCTTGAACTTGACAGTCACGCTGCCAACTGCCGAGAACAGGCCAAAACAATTGAGGCCTTTTTTTCCGGCACATCGCGCCAGCATCACGAAGATGAAGAAAAAAACGTCTTTCCAACGCTGCTGGCCAGCACCGATGCCGAACTAGTCCATACTGTCAAAACCTTGCAACAAGATCACTGCTGGATTGAGCAAAACTGGCTGGAACTAGGCCCCATGCTGCGCGGTATCGCACAAAGTGAAGACTGGCCTGACCTCGCTGAACTCAAACATTATGTTGAAGTCTTTGTATCTTTGTGCCACGACCACATCACGCTTGAAGAAGCCCTGATTTACCCAAAAGCCAAGTCAATGCTTGCACAAGAACTGGCAGAGCGTGCCAAGCGCCAGGGTTGATGGGGTTGCGGTGCTCTTTTAAAGATAGCGGCTAACGCAGTACCAGTATGCACTGGAGGGCTATTTCATGGTTGATTGAAAGTGAGAGTCCCAATGGTCATTAGTCATTAGTCATTAGTCATTAGGCAGACATTCCAACCACAAGGACATGCCTGTATGGCATAACCAGAAACCACCTCATTGAAGGATAGGGTCAACAATAACTCATTCAACTGAACCAGTACCGCACTTTTTGATGGCACATCTTTACAATCAGGGTAGTCTCGTCGTAGCACAATGGATAGTGCGCATGCCTCCTAAGCGTGAAATACAGGTTCGATTCCTGTCGTCGAGGCCATTTTCAAACCCAATACATTCCAAGGCACTGGTTCAGTTGACAGGTAACCGTTTAGACACCCCTCCGTTTTTAGGCCATGACAAAACAGCGTCCAATAAAAATCATTCACTTGGGGAATGCTGGGCCAAAAATCGCAGGAGGGGGGGGTCTAAACGGTTACCTTTGAAACGCACCCTATGAGCGATGAATGCACCATGGTTGCTGGCAGTATGTACTCACGGTTCGCTCATTTCAAAAGCAACTTCTTGGCATTGCGCACTTAGGATATGGTCAATAATAAGTTGTGCATTTGGCTCGTCAGATTTGGGCGCACTGCGCGATTTTCGCCTAGCATTGCATCTTTAACTCTGACGGCTAAATGCACAACTTATTGTTAACCCTACCCTAAATATCAATATTGCCAGCATGAAGCGCATTGGTTTCAATGAACTCGCGGCGGGGTTCGACTTCGTCACCCATCAGCATGGTGAAGATACGATCGGCTTCAATGGCATCGTCAATCTGGACGCGAAGCAAGGTACGCACGGTGGGATCCATGGTAGTTTCCCAAAGCTGCTCAGGGTTCATTTCGCCCAAGCCCTTGTAGCGTTGGCGGCTGGTAGCACCTTCAGCCTGGATGATGAGCCATGCCATGGCCTCGCGGAAGTCATTGACTTTTTGCTCTTTTTGCCGTTCGCCTTCGCCACGTGTGACTTTGGCACCAGCACCTAACAAACCCTTGAACGTATTGGCAGATTCGCTCAAGGCAGCGTAATCAGCCCCATGCACAAAATCTTGCGTTAGCACGCTGCTTTTGATGTTGCCATGCAGACGGCGACTGATGCGCAAAATGGGTTTGTCGGTGCGTGCATCAAATTCGCCGGTCACTTCAGCGTCAGGCAAAAAGGCTTGCATGGCGGCTGCACCTTGCTGCGCATCCACCATGGTGTCAAGGTTTAAGGCAATGCCATCAGCAATGGCGCGCAAGGCAGCAGCATCCATAAAAGCCCCTAGCCGCGCAATAACCGCTTGCGCGGTTTGGTGTTTTCGTGCCAATTCAGTCAGCGTGCTGTCGCTCAAAACAGTGTTGTTGTCACCGCCGGTATGCACGGCAGCGTGAACCAGTGCCACGCGCAGCAGAAAATTATCCAGGTCGCTTTGGCCTTGAAGGTAAAGCTCTTCACGTCCGGCTTTGACCTTGTAGAGCGGCGGTTGTGCAATGTAAATGTGACCACGCTCAACCAGTTCGGGCATTTGGCGGTAGAAAAAAGTGAGTAAAAGAGTGCGAATGTGCGCACCATCCACGTCGGCATCGGTCATGATGATAATGCGGTGGTAGCGCAGTTTGGCGACATCGAAATCATCATTGCCAGTGCTGCCACCTGCCTTGCCAATGCCTGTTCCCAAGGCCGTGATGAGCGTCAAAATTTCAGTGCTGGTAAGCAACTTTTCGTAGCGTGCTTTTTCAACATTCAAAATTTTGCCACGCAGCGGCAAAATGGCCTGGAATTTTCGGTCGCGCCCCTGTTTGGCAGAACCACCGGCAGAGTCCCCTTCCACAATGTAAATTTCACACAAGGCAGGGTCTTTTTCCTGGCAGTCTGCCAGTTTTCCGGGCAGCCCCATACCGTCCAGCACACCTTTGCGCCGTGTCAAATCACGCGCCTTGCGGGCGGCTTCACGCGCACGGGCAGCTTCGATAATTTTGCCAACGATAATTTTTGCATCAGCGGGGCGTTCTTGCAGATAGTCAAACAGCAGTTTGCTGACGATGTCTTCCACCGGGCCACGAACTTCAGAGCTGACCAGTTTGTCTTTGGTTTGGCTGCTGAATTTGGGTTCGGGCACCTTAACGCTGAGCACACAGGTCAGGCCTTCGCGCATGTCGTCGCCGGTGACCTCAACCTTGGCTTTTTTGGCAGTTTCGGTATCATCAATGTATTTATTGATGACCCGCGTCATGGCTGCGCGCAAGCCCGTCAGGTGTGTGCCACCATCGCGCTGAGGGATATTGTTGGTAAAACACAGCACTTGCTCGTTGTAGCCACTGTTCCATTGCATGGCCACTTCCACGCCAATGTTGGTATTTTGGTCGCTTTGACGATCACCCAAGGCATGAAAAATATTGGGATTTAGAATGGTTTTGCCTTTGTTGATGAAATTGACAAAACCACGCACACCATCAGCGCCTGAGAAATCGTCTTCCTTACCCGTGCGTTCGTCTTTGATGCGAATACGAACACCATTGTTCAAAAAGCTGAGTTCTCGCAGGCGTTTGGCCAGAACGTCATAATGAAAATCAACATTGTGCTGAAAAATTTCAGTATCTGGCAAAAAGTGAACTTCGGTACCGCGACGCTCGGTTTCACCAATGACCTTCATGGGCGATATGTCAATGCCACCGACCGTTTCCACGATGCGGTGTTGCACAAAACCCTTGCTAAATTCAAGCACATGCACTTTATGGTCACGCCGTACTGTGAGCCGCAACATTTTGCTCAAGGCATTGACGCAGCTCACACCCACACCATGCAAACCGCCAGATACCTTGTAGCTGTTCTGGTTGAATTTGCCACCTGCATGAAGCTCGGTCAAGGCGATTTCTGCTGCACTGCGTTTAGGCTCGTGCTTGTCGTCCATCTTGACCCCGGTGGGAATGCCGCGCCCGTTATCGACCACACTCACCGAGTTATCAGGGTGGATGGTGACCAGAATGTCGTCGCAATGACCTGCCAAAGACTCATCAATGGAGTTGTCAACGACCTCAAACACCAGGTGATGCAGCCCAGTGCCATCCGATGTGTCTCCGATGTACATGCCTGGGCGCTTGCGAACAGCTTCCAATCCTTCAAGAATCTGGATAGAACCCTCGCCGTAGGCTTCAGATGCGCCAATTTGGTGCGCATCGATGGTAGGCTGAAAATTGGAACTGTCAGACGTGCCCTCGCCCGTATGAACCGTGTTGTCGGTGGGTTGGTCAGGCGTTGTTTCTTCGGTCATGGATCAATCAGTCAGTGTGACAGGTGCGACAGGTGCGGTTTGCTCCATCAATGCACACAAAAATAAATGAAAATGTTTGGTATCTTTAAATGCGCATGGGCATGACAACGTATTTGAAGTTGGGGTTGTCAGGAATGGTGAATAAAACAGAACTGTTGCCATCAGACAACTCGAAAGTGACCATGTCTTGAGCCATGTTGGTCAAGACGTCAATCAAGTAAGTGACGTTAAAACCAATCTCAATGCTGTCGCCGCTGTAATCAATGTCAAGTTCATCGACGGCTTCTTCCTGCTCTGCATTGTTGGCGGCCACTTGCAAGGTGCCGGGTTCAATGTTCAGTCGAACACCTTTGAATTTTTCACTTGTCAAAATGGCAGTGCGTTGCAGTGTAGAGAGCAAAGCTGACCGGCCCAAGGTGATGCAATTTTGGTGATTGCGCGGGATGACGCGGTTGTAATCTGGGAACTTGCCTTCAACGAGTTTGGTAACAAATTCCATGCCATCAAACATGAATTTAGCTTGGTTGTTGGCAAATTGCATCTCAATCGCACCTTCAGCATCTGACAAAAGGCGCTGCAATTCAAGAACAGTTTTGCGCGGCAAAATCACCTCTTGTTTGGGCACTTCCACATCGAGCGTGGCAGCAGCAAACGCCAGTCGGTGGCCGTCAGTTGCTACCAGGCTAAGTTGCTGACCTTCTGCCACAAACAAAATACCGTTCAAGTAGTAGCGAATGTCATGCACAGCCATGGAAAATGACACCTGACTTAACAATGATTTGAGCGTTTTTTGCGGAACACTGAAGATGGGACCAAAACTGGCAGATTCTTGCACCAGGGGGAAATCTTCGGACGGCAGGGTTTGCAGTGTGAACTTGCTTTTGCCGCCTTTCAAAATCAGCTTGGCAGCGTTTAACTCAAGCGACACCGATTGCTCGGACGGCATGGAACGCAAAATATCAATCAACTTGCGTGCGCCGACGGTGGTAGAAAAGTCGCCATCATCGCCGCCAAGATCAGATTCTGTGCGAATCTGAATTTCCAGATCGCTGGTCGTGAATTGCAGGATATTTCCCATTTTGCGCAGCAAAACGTTGGCCAAAATGGGCAAGGTATGACGGCGCTCCACAATGCCGCAAACCGCCTGTAAAACTGACAATACCCGGTCTTGGGTCGTTTTTAAAATAATCATGATGTCCTCATAGAAGTCAATAAAACACAGCGTTTCTGGATAATAAAAAGGCTATTTTCCCACTCATTCAGGGCAAATCTGTGGGCGATTTTGATCACCCTTTGAGCGTTTGTTCAAGCAGATGTAATTGCTGATTCAAATCGGTGGATTGTTGTCGCTCGCTGCTCATTTTGCGAACGGCATGCAGCACCGTGGTGTGATCGCGACCGCCGAAGAGTTCGCCAATCTCCGGTAAGCTCTTTTGCGTTAATTCCTTGGCGAGGTACATGGCAATCTGGCGTGGCCTTGCAATGTTGGCGGGACGCTTTTTGGAATACATGTCCGCTACTTTGATTTTGTAATAGTCTGCTACAGTTTTCTGAATATTTTCGACCGAAATTTGCCGATTTTGAATCGACAATAAATCGCGCAACGCTTCGCGTGCCGATGTGATGGTGATTTCCTTGTGATTGAAACGTGTGTACGCCAAAATTTTACTCAACGCACCTTCTAGCTCACGAACATTGGATCGTACATTTTTTGCCACAAAAAAGGAGACATCTTCAGGCATCGTTATCCCCTCTAGCAAAGCTTTGCTGATCAGAATAGCCACACGCATTTCAAGCTCAGGAGGTTCAATGGCGACCGTCAGCCCAGATGCAAAACGTGATACCAGGCGCTCATGAATGGCAGTCAGGGCTTTAGGGTAGGTGTCACTGGTCATCACAATGTGTGATTTTTTGGCCAACAAGGCCTCAAAAGCATTAAAAAATTCTTCTTGTGATCGCTCTTTGTTGGCAAAAAACTGAACATCATCAATCAACAACAAATCGAGCGAGTGATAGTATTCCTTGAATTCATCGAAGGCCTTGCGCTGATAGGCTTTGACCACATCGGTCACGAATTGTTCAGCGTGGATGTAGAGAATTTTGGCATCGGGTTGTTGGGCGAGCAGATGGTTTCCAATAGCGTGCATCAAGTGCGTCTTGCCCAACCCAACGCCACCATAAATAAACAGAGGGTTGTACATCGAACCTGGCATGTCAGCGACATGCAGTGCGGCTGCTCGTGCCATACGATTGGCACTGCCCTCCACCAACGCATCAAAAGTTAAAGCGGTGTTGAGTCTGTGTTTGGGAAGCGCAGGGGGGCGCACCGTCTTCGTCTCACTGATCTTGTCCGAACCTTCTTCGGTCTGGTGCTCCATTTTGACGGCATGAACGCGGGTTTTAGCTTCGCGGGCCAACAAGGCCAGTTCAATCTGTACGGGGTGTCCTGTCAAACGCTCCATCAGAATAGCCAGACGGGGACTGTACTGAACCCTGATCCAGTCGAGTTTGAAACGATTGGCTACAAAAATGGTCACTTTGGACAAATCATCTGCAACACGAGCGGACAAAGGCTTGATCCAGGTATGGAACAGCTCTGGAGACAATTCCTGTTCAAGCAGATCAACGCAGCACTGCCAAACATCTGTGACTGCTTCATTGGGGGAGGAAAGGTGTTGGGGGTGAGATCCCGATGTCATTGTGATATCAGCTTCTGTTAATCGTTATCAATTGCTGCAACGTTCATTCTAATTTATCCGATCTGCGATCAAAATATCAGAAACCAGACGGGTGCGATTCAAAGTGATTGGGATGCAGCAATATTCACCTGTCACGCTGCACGAACCTGAGTGAGTTTTTTGGTATAACAAATCGGCCTCTATCGCCCGTCCTGCTTGCGTATGTAGCTATCTTTTTTATAGTTAAATGGGGGAATAAATTCGCCCAACTCGTATCTTTGTATGTGGTCATGTTGGCCGCTCCACATCACTTTGAATCGCACCCCATTTGGATTCATCGTGACAGACGGTGTGTTGAAATTTGCCATAATCGACGGCTCACCTGGCCTGAAGCAGGCCACACTACCACACCAACATTGACCTGGTGTGATCAACACACCGGGGCACTTTAGCCCTTTTTGAGGAATTTCCAAACAATGAAACGCACCTACCAACCTTCCAAAACACGTCGCGCACGCACACACGGCTTTCTGGTTCGCATGAAAACACGCGGCGGACGTGCTGTCATCAACGCTCGTCGCGCCAAGGGGCGCAAACGTCTTGCGGTTTAATCGTCTTTTGGTCTGAGCCTAAGACACCGCCTCAGGGGCTGGTTGATGTTGAAACACCTGACCAGCCATCGTCAGTTCCAATTGGTGTTATCGGGCATGGTTTTGGCTCGAACGTCGCATTTTGTTCTGCATGGTCTGGATTATTCTTCTCTTGACACTCCCCATCGTGACTTGTTTTCAGGTCATGCTGTCTGGATGGGCGTGATGGTGCCCAAGCGCTTTGCTAAAAGGGCAGTCACCCGCAACACCATCAAACGACAAATTTACACGTTAGGCCGTGACTATGAAACTTCCCTGGTGTCGTCTGCTTACGTTGTCCGATTACGTCGTGGTTTTGATCGTGCTCAATACGTCAGTGCCACTTCCAAAGCGTTGAAAGAGGCTGTGCGTGACGAATTGACAAGTTTATTCACCGAAGCTGCCAGTCGTCTGATGCCTGTTGCGCCAAAGGTATGCTCATGAAGCACTTCCTGATGGCACTCGTCAAAGCCTACCGTCTTTTATTAAGCCCTTCACTGGGATCGTCTTGCCGTTTTCAACCCAGTTGTTCTGCTTTTGCGCTGGATGCCTTGCAATGGCATGGTGCTATTTGGGGCATTTACCTGACACTCAAACGTATGGCGCGCTGCCACCCTTGGTGTGAAGGCGGTTTTGACCCCGTTCCACCTTGTGTTCCTTCCCTATCCACTGGTTTGGTTGCCCGCTTGTTTTCTTCTTTCAATTCAAAGAAATCCTCATGAACGATATTCGTCACACCATTTTGTGGGTGATTTTTGCTTTCTCGCTGGTCATGCTGTGGGACCAATGGCAGATTTACAACGGTCGCCTAGCCACCTTTTTTCCAAACCAGGTTCCCACTGCAACACATTCCAGGCCTTCTGTCAGGGCAAACAGCATAAACGATAGCGTACCCAAATCGTCGCGTGTGCCTGCTCAACCTTTGGCCAATACCTTGGAAGCTGCTGATCTATCGCCTGTAGCGCACGAGGTGGTGCAGGTTGAAACAGACGTTTTCAAACTTGACTTCGATACCGAGGGGGGGTCACTGGTGCGGGCGCAATTCCTCAAGTACCACGATATGTCAGACAAAAACCGAGGATTCACCTTGTTGGATCACAGCCAGGATCGTGTCTATCTGGCGCAGTCCGGTTTGATTGCGCAAGCCGGTGGCCCTGCTTTGCCAACTCACAAGTCAGTCATGCACCTGCAATCTGGTGAACGTCATCTTCAAAATGGCCGTCAAACCCTGGAATTACGCTTTGAATCCCCCGTTGTGGGGGGGGTTCAGTTGGTAAAAATTTATACCCTGACGCGTGGCAGTTACGCCGTAGCAGTACGGCATGAAGTCATTAACCAGAGCAGCGCCGCCATCACACCCCAGCTTTACCTGCAATTGGTGCGTGATGGCAATAAACCCTTGGGTGAATCGTCTTTTTACTCGACTTTTACGGGGCCTGCTGTTTATACCGACCTCAAAAAATACCAGAAAGTGGAGTTTTCGGCCATTGAAAAAAACAATTTCGAGATTGAAAAATCATCTGACACGGGCTATGTAGCCATGGTGCAGCATTACTTTGCCAGCGCGTGGCTGCTCGATACCGGCATGGTGCGTGATTTTTTCATGCGCAAAATTGATACCAATTTGTACGCTGTGGGCATGATTACGCCTCTTGAGACGCTGGCACCTGGTGCGCGCAAAACGGTTGAATCGCGCTTCTTTGCAGGGCCACAAGAAGAAAAAATACTTGAATCACTGACCCCCGGGCTGGAGTTGGTCAAGGACTATGGCTGGCTGACCATTCTTGCTAAACCCTTGTACTGGCTGCTCGTCAAGTTACACGCAATGATGAGCAACTGGGGTTGGGCGATTGTGGCTTTGGTGGTTTTGCTGAAAGTTGCGTTTTACTGGCTTAACGCCAAGGCCTACGCCAGCATGGCCAAAATGAAAGCCGTCAATCCGCGCATCATGGAAATGCGCGATCGCCTGAAAGATAACCCACAACAGATGCAGCAGGAAATAATGCGCATTTACCGTGAAGAAAAAGTGAACCCCATGGGTGGCTGTTTGCCCATCATGGTTCAGATTCCCGTGTTCATTGCCTTGTATTGGGTGCTGCTCTCTAGCGTGGAAATGCGCAACGCCCCCTGGCTGGGCTGGATTCATGATTTGTCGTCTCCTGACCCTTTGTACATCTTGCCCTTGGTCATGACTTTGACCACCGTGTTGCAAACGTCGCTCAACCCTGCGCCGCCTGACCCCCTGCAAGCCAAAATGATGTGGATCATGCCGCTGGCTTTCAGTGTGATGTTTTTCTTTTTCCCATCAGGCCTGGTGCTGTACTGGATTACCAACAACATTTTGTCTATCCTTCAGCAATGGATCATCAACACCCGCATGGGGGTTCCTCCACAATTTAACCTGCCAAAGTTTTAAGAGTTGGTAGTCAGTTGCCATGAATTTGTCACAGCAACATGACCCCATTGTGGCGATTGCTACAGCGCCTGGGCGTGCTGCTGTTGGCATTGTTCGTATCAGCGGTCGTGGTCTGTCTGCGCTGGCACATGCACTATGTCAACGCCACCTCAAGCCCCGGGAGGCCACCTACACCGCTTTTCTGGATGGCAGTGGTAGCGCCATCGACCGCGGCCTGGCCATTTACTTTGAAGCTCCCCACTCGTTCACTGGTGAAGATGTGTTGGAGTTGCAAGCGCATGGTGGCCCTGTGGTGATGCAATTGTTGATGGCACGTTGCCTGGAAGCAGCCGCTCAACATCAGGCCGATGGCTTGCCTGTTCTGGCCCACTTGCGCTTTGCCATGCCGGGTGAGTTTTCTCTTCGGGCTTATTTGAACGACAAAATGGACTTGGTGCAGGCCGAAGCCATTGCCGATTTGATCGATGCCAGCACAGAGGCCGCTGTTCTTAGTGCCTCTCGTTCTTTATCGGGTGCTTTTTCGCAGGAAATTGCCCAATTACAAAAAGCGTTGCTTCAACTTCGCACGCAAGTCGAGGCTGCGCTGGATTTTTCTGAAGAAGAAATTGACTTCCTGCTCAATACGGATGCGCGTGAGCAGCTATTAAAATTAGAGCAATGTGTCGATACTGTGCTGCGCCACTCTGGCCAAGGTGTTTTGTTGCGTGATGGGATGACGGTGGTCATTGCAGGGCAACCCAATGTGGGTAAATCGTCGCTGCTCAATGCCTTGGCGGGGGCAGAGCTGGCTATCGTCACGCCCGTGCCAGGCACCACACGAGACAAAATTGCGCAGACAATCCAGATTCAAGGTGTGCCTGTGCATGTCATCGACACTGCCGGTCTGCGTGACAGCCACGACGAAATTGAGCAACTGGGTATGGCACGCACTTGGGAAGCGATGAAACAGGCGGATGCTGTGTTGCTGATGCACGATTTAACCCGTATGGATGCTACTGAATACAGAGCTGCCGACGCAATGCTGGCGTGCTCTATCGCCGAAAAGATACCTCAAAATGTCAGCATCATCGACATCTGGAATAAAGTGGATGCCGTGACCCACCCGCCCTGTGTGAATGGCTTGCTGCTGTCTGCCAGGACAGGACAGGGGCTAGATGTCTTGCGCCTGCGTTTACTGCAAGCAGCAGGGTGGCAAGGCGTTTCGGAAGGCGTTAACATGGCGCGCCAACGCCATGTTAACGCTTTGCAACAAGTGAAGCAGCATTTGGCGTGGGCGCAAACACAGCTTGCAGCACAGGTGTTGGAAATGGTTGCAGAAGAACTGCGCTTGGCACACAATATGCTTTGTGAAATGACAGGGGAATTTTCTTCGGATGATTTATTGGGAGCCATCTTCTCCCAATTCTGTATTGGCAAGTAATTGAACAATTTTGGTCACTAGGATGGGTAAGTCATGTCAATTTTTAACTGGTTATTTTCTAAATCCGTACATCAGCAAGATGTCCCACAATCTGATCACGTTCAACCGAAAACCGTTGATGCACACGCACCTCTCAAGATTCAGCGCATGGATCACCGCCAACATGCCTATCAAATCGTGCGTGACGTGATGTTACGCAGCGAAGTGCTGGCGGCCAATTACAGTTTCAAGGTCTTGTCGCTCGATGGTGAAGGGCGGCAGTTTGTGATTATGATGGACTTGCGACAGCCAGAATTGATGCAAATTGACATTCTTGACGGCATGGAAAAGCTGATGATCAGCAGCGCGTTGTCACGGTTTGACTTGCGCGTCAAATCGGTTTATTGGCGCTGCACTGCACTGCCACCCTCCGTAGCACCTGTCCCTGTCCTTGCCATCCAACAGCCACCTGCAAGGCCAGCCAAGCGCAGCCCTGCCCGGACAGGAGCTTTTGATCCCATTCAACAAGACGAAGTTCTGGCTTTCAAAAGGGCACTGACAGCGTCCCAACCCGCTGCCACTGTCAAAAACGCAGGACAACCCGTCAAGTCAGGGCCTCGTTTCCCGACTCCACCTACAGGCTTTGCAGACACAGAAATGATCGATCCAGATGGTGCGCCGCTGCCCTTGAGTCACACCCAATATGGTGAATTGTGATGATCAACCTCGGATGCTGGGTGTCATATAGCTATAAAATAAATAGCTACTCACGCTTATTCCATAAGCCTTAGAGGCCAATTTGTCACTTATTTTTTACTTTTGCTGGGTGGCAAACTGACCACCTATAAAATTTTTGAAAACCTCGCCCCTGTGCGGTCTGTTTGTAAATAGCGGTCAAACACCATGGCAATGGCACGAACAAAAAACCAGCCTTTGGCTGTGACTTCAATCTCAATCGCGTTGCATGTGACCAAGCCCTGATCCACCTTCTCTTGAAGAAGACTTAATTCCGTGGCAAAGTACGCTTTGAAGTCGATCAAATAAGCCAATTCAATGGACGCAAACGTCAATCTGCCCTGACACATCAGCGCCATGATGACTGCACGTCGCACCACATCATCACAAGACAACGCCAAGCCCCGCACCACCGGGAATTGACCCTGATCCAGACTCTTGCAATACGCTTCCATGGTTTTGGCATTTTGACTGTAGGTTGCACCCACACGACCAATGGAAGATACGCCCAAACCCACCAAATCACCATCAGGCTGTGTGCTGTAACCCTGAAAGTTGCGGTTCAATCGTCCTTCGCGTTTGGCAATAGCCAAAGAATCATCCGGCAATGCAAAATGATCCATGCCGATATAAACGTACCCAGCCTTCATGAGTGCTGCCATGGATTGTGCGAGCAAGGTCACTTTGGTAGCCGCTTGGGGGATATCTTCTGACACTATTTTTCGCTGGGGCTTGAACCGATCTGGCAGATGGGCATACGCGTACAAGGCAATCCGGTCAGGGCGCAATTGAATGATGAGTGCAAGTGTGTGCGCAAAAGACTCTGGTGTTTGCCTGGGCAGCCCATAAATCAGATCCATATTAACCGACTTGAAATGGCGCTGTCGTGCAGCCTCCATCACTGCAAAAACCTGTTCTGACGGTTGTATGCGATGAACTGCTTTTTGTACAGTGACATCAAAGTCTTGAACCCCAAAACTCAACCGGTTAAACCCCAGATCGGCCAGCACATCAAGCCTTGCTGCATCAACCGCTCTGGGGTCAATTTCGATGGAATATTCGCCTTTTGCAGCCCAACTGAAATGGCAACGCAACATATCCACCAGTTGGCGCAATTCATCATCTGACAAAAAAGTAGGAGAACCTCCGCCCAGATGCACTTGTGAGACCATTTGCCCCAACCCCATGCAGTTGGTGTGCAAATCAGCCTCCAGACTCAAATAACGCAAGTAGTCCGCCGTGCGATCATGATGCCTGGTAATGATTTTGTTACATGCGCAAAAATAGCACAGAGAATCACAAAACGGAATGTGAACATACAGCGACAGTGGCAACGCCGCTGCATCGCAACAGCGCATCTCCAATGCCCGCACATAATCTTGCGCGGTAAATGTTTCTACAAAACGGTCAGCCGTTGGATAGGACGTGTAACGCGGACCCGACACGTCGTATTGACGAATCAAACTCTCGGAAATAACATCTGCGGTCTCGGTCATGAAAATTCTCTGATGGCCTTTTTTGTGCCGCCTGACCCTAAATCAGTGAAGATACCGGCAGGGACCGTCCATGTTTTGCTCAAAATGGTTGAGCCAAGGCTCTGCAAGGTAGCGAATCTCTGCATCATTGCTCAAAATGCGCTGCATGATACGAGTTTTTTCTGCACGTTGCTCAGGCTTTAAGGTCTCATCATGCGCACGCTCACGCAATTGCCCAATCAACACGGCGCAAACTCCCTCAAAGCGCACCACCTGATCCCAATCTTCCAATTTGGCAGCGTCTAGCATCTGACGGCTGCTGTCTTCGATGGCTTTGTAATAATCAATCAACTGTTGAGACATTTCGTACCCCTGTGAAACTAAATTTGAATAAATACTCGCACCCACCACGCGGACATTGCTAAACCCGTTCAATGCGTTTGTATCTAAAGACAAAGCATTGTCGCTACCTCCCTGATGCATGGTTTCCTCAGAGAAGATGGGGCGGTTTTGCTTCCATGCACTCACCAGTGGCTCAATCAATTGATAAACCTCACGTAATAGAGCAGGATCATTGTGTGCATTAGCCAGAATCAATCGCACGCCACAATAATCATACAGGGCATCGAGGTTTTTCGCCAACTCACCACCGGCCTCCATGTCAAGGTTTGTTTGTAACCCTTCCGTCAGAATTTGGAGCGACTTGCCGATGTAATGCAGCTTGGACAAGACATCACCACGCTCTGTGGCTTGTATTGCCAATTGCAGGCGGTCAAGAAAACCATCGTAGAGCAACGTGACCAAATCATACCCACTGCGCGACGCAGTACATGACTCAATACCATTGGACGAGGTAGTTGAAAGAGAAGATTTATACATAATGCACCTATTGACTTGTGAAGTGACATCAACTTTATCGGCGCTTGAAAAATCAACTTGATGGCGCTACAACGCAGCAAACGGCTGCTTTCACCCTTTAGTTTATGCAATCAACAGGCTCAAGAATTCCAAAGTGATGTGGCTTGGCTTGGGTGCGACATCCAAGCCAAGCCACATCACTTTGAATCACACCCAGTAGGGTGAAGGATAGGGCTAAAAATTACTTCCCGATATGGATATGCCCTCTGGTACTTCTCAGCCTTCTCGATGAAAGGCTGATTTCGGGAATTTATTAATGAACCAAATCCTCAATAATGCACGATACTTTTGCTTAATGACCGTATGCGGACTCGCCGTGCGAGGTAATGTCCAAACCTTCGCGCTCGGCTTCTTCGGGGGCACGCAAGCCAATGGTCATGTCAACAATTTTATAAGCTGCCAGTGACACCACGCCTGACCAAACCACGGTAGTCAAGACGGCTTTGGTTTGAATCCAGACTTGCGCAGCAATCGAATAATCAGCAGCGCTTACCATGGAGGCAGTGACCCAGTCAGCCACATAGCCAGGGCCACCCAGCGCAGGGCTGTTGAACACGCCGGTCAGGATGGCACCCAAAATGCCGCATACGCCATGCACGCCAAACACATCCAGAGAGTCATCAGCGCCCAGCAGTTTCTTCAGGCCATTCACACCCCACAACCCTGCAAAGCCGGACAGGAAACCAATGACCAGCGCTCCACCAATGCCCACATTGCCTGCGGCAGGAGTGATGGCCACCAAGCCCGCCACACAGCCAGAGGCAGCACCCAACATGGAAGCCTTGCCACGCATCAGACTTTCACCAATGCACCAAGCCAAGACTGCGGCGGCGGTAGCGCCAAAGGTATTGATAAAAGCCAGTGCTGCAAAACCATTGGCTTCCAGGGCAGATCCTGCATTAAAACCAAACCAGCCCACCCACAACAGTGATGCACCCACCATGGTTAAGGTCAAACTGTGAGGCGCCATCGATTCCTTGCCGTAGCCAATGCGCCGGCCGACCATGTAAGCACCAATCAAACCTGCGACGGCAGCGTTGATATGCACCACAGTACCACCCGCAAAGTCAAGAGCGCCTGTTTGCCAGACCCAACCGGCCTTGGCGTTCATGACATCTACCACATCTTTGGCAGCGTAAGCGTCAGGTCCCATCCAGAACCACACCATATGGGCAATGGGCGCATAACTGAAGGTAAACCACAGCGCCATGAAGGTCAGCACTGCAGAAAATTTCATACGCTCTGCAAATGCACCGACGATGAGCGAGCAGGTAATGCCTGCAAAGGTGGCCTGAAAAGCAGCAAAAACAATTTCAGGAATGACCACACCCTTGCTGAACGTGGCAGCATTGACAAAAGTGCCCGCTGCGTTGTCCCATATACCTGACATCAACAACCTGTCAAACCCTCCAAAGAACGCATTGCCTTCTGTAAACGCCAAACTGTAGCCGTAGAGAAACCACAACACCACAATCATCGAGAAGGTCACCATCACCTGCATCAACACCGACAGCATGTTTTTGGAACGAACCAGCCCGCCATAAAACAGCGCCAGTCCTGGTACAGTCATTAAAATGACCAACAGGGTAGAGACCATCATCCAGGCGGTGTCACCCTTGTTGGGTACAGGAACAAGCGCAGGTGTTGGTGCTGAGGCAAGCTGTGCAGGCACGACAGCAGCAGGTGTGGCCATCACCGCAACAGGGGATGACGCAGGTTCAACAGCCAGAACAACTGAAGCCTCGGATACTGATTCAGAGGCTGCAGATAATGTAGTTGACGCTGGTGCAGCAGGGGTTTGTGCATGTCCCCCCATCAACAAACACAAGCCCAGGCCAAGGGACGCGAGTAGTTTTTTCATTGGGTCATCTCATTTCTTAATAAAGGTTAAAGTGCTTCTTTACCGGTCTCTCCGGTACGAATACGGATGGCTTGTTCGATGGGTGTGATAAAAATCTTGCCATCGCCAATTTTGCCGGTGCGCGCTGCCCCTTCGATGGCTTCAATGACCCGGTCAAGAAGTTCGTCGGTGATGGCGGCCTCAATCTTGACCTTGGGCAGAAAATCCACCACATATTCAGCACCCCGATAAAGTTCGGTATGCCCTTTTTGACGACCAAACCCTTTGACTTCAGTGACAGTCACCCCCTGGACACCGATAGACGAAAGTGCTTCACGCACCTCGTCGAGTTTGAAAGGTTTAATGATGGCGGTAACAAGTTTCATAGGAACTCCTTCTGTGGATAAAAATAGATACATGGACGGAAATTGAGCTTCATCAAAACTCCAATGTTGGATTGACATCACTGATTAAGCAGGGATCATGCCAACTCACATGTGCCGTTTCTCACATCTGTTGCACCAACACAGTGCCATCACTCAAAATGACGGATGGTCTTGACCGTCATGTAAAAATGCACGGATTAACTCTGCCCCGTCAATATGGATAAAGATACATTATTTCCGTCATTTCCCATTCATGCCATTCAAACAAGGCAGATATCATGAGCTTGTCTTTGGTGCAAAGCCGTGCCCTTTTGGGGCTGGAGGCTGCAGCGGTAGTGGTGGAGGTTCACCTGGCTAACGGCCTGCCCAGTTTTACCTTGGTAGGTTTAGCCGACATTGAAGTCAAGGAAGCACGTGAACGGGTTCGCTCGGCCATTCAAAACTCGGGGCTGGAATTTCCCCACAACAAACGCATCACGGTCAACCTGGCCCCTGCCGATCTGCCCAAAGATTCAGGGCGTTTTGATCTGCCCATTGCGCTGGGCATTTTGGCTGCGAGTGGGCAAATTGACAAGGCTCGTCTGGCAGGCTATGAATTTGCAGGAGAACTCTCGCTCTCGGGCGAACTGCGTCCCATACGAGGTGCATTGGCCATGAGCCTGGCCCTTCATGCCAGCAAAGTGGTCACACAACTGGTGTTGCCTCCCGACAGTGCCGAAGAAGCTGCTTTGGTGCCTACCGCACAGGTCTATCGGGCACGCCATTTGCTTGATGTAGTGCGGCATTTCCTGCCATCCCCTCAAGAGGGTGTGGCTCATGAACCTTCTGATGGTTTCACACGCCTCACTACTCAACCTTTTGCGTATGTGGCACAGTATCCGGACATGGCAGATGTCAAAGGTCAGTTGGGTGCCAAACGTGCATTGGAAATTGCTGCGGCAGGTCACCACAGTCTGTTGTTGATTGGGCCGCCGGGGTCTGGCAAATCCATGCTGGCACAGCGTTTTGCCGGCTTATTACCTCCCATGACCACGGATGAGTCACTGGAAAGTGCTGCTGTTGCCAGTTTGGGAGGGCAATTTTCGATAGACCAATGGGCACAACGCCCCACCCGCCATCCTCACCACACAGCAAGTGCCGTCGCTTTGGTAGGAGGAGGGTCGCCACCCCGTCCGGGCGAAATTTCACTAGCACATCACGGCGTGTTGTTTCTGGATGAACTGCCTGAATTTCCAAGAGCTGCCCTTGAAGCACTGCGTGAGCCTTTGGAGAGCGGGGTCATTGCTATTTCGCGTGCAGCGATGCGAGCCGAATTTCCCGCCAAATTTCAACTGATTGCTGCCATGAACCCTTGTCCTTGCGGCTATTTGGGTTCCAATCAAAAAGCCTGCCGATGCACACCAGACCAAGTGGCAAGATACCAAAGCAAAATCAGCGGCCCATTGATAGATCGGATTGATTTGCACATCGAAGTGCCTGCCGTGGTGACCACAGAACTGATGCAGGCACAGCCCGGCGAGTCAAGTTCTGCCATCCGTACACGTTGCACAAGTGCCCGCGAGCGAGCGTTTGTGCGTCAAGGCAAGTCCAACCAAGCCTTGCAGGGACGAGAAATCGACCAGTTTGTGCTGCTTGACGAAGCCGCTGCAAAATTTTTGAATGTGGCCGCTGCCCGTTTAGGCTGGTCAGCACGCAGCACACACCGTGCGTTAAAGGTGGCACGCACCATCGCCGACCTAGCCGGCGCCAAAACCACTCAAGTGACACATGTGGCCGAAGCCATGCAATACCGTCGCGCCCTGAAGTGATAGATTCCAGTACTGACATCACTCTGGAAAAGCAGCGTATTTGTTCCCCCTTTTGCCAAAGTGGGTTAACGTGAAATACCATAAAAATGGTAGCAAACTATCCTTATCCCATAAGGGTTATAGGCACTTTTTATTGGTAAAAATTCTTTCATCATTCGAGGCGGCTGACAAGGCCATGGTAGTTTAGGATATGGATGTCGCAAGCCCAAGCAAAGTCACATCACTTTGAATCGCACTCGAATGCAGGGGGTGTCCATCAAAACTTGAGCGGCGAGTTAAACTACTGTTCAAACATCCAGAGTCAAAGCACCGTCAGTTCTTTTTGGATGAATCTCTTCAACAACCCCTTTCACATCAAGGAAATTCACGTGGAAACACCTCTCAAAAGCTCCATCCCTGTCAATCCAGAAAAAGCCAAGGCCTTGCAAGTAGCGTTGGCACAAATTGAAAAACAATTTGGCAAAGGCACCATCATGCGTTTGGGCGAGGGCGAGGTGATTGAGGATATTCAAGTGGTGTCCACAGGCTCGCTGGGGTTGGACATTGCGCTCGGTGTGGGCGGACTGCCTCGCGGTCGGGTTGTTGAAATTTATGGCCCTGAATCATCGGGTAAAACCACATTGACCTTGCAGGTGATTGCTGAAATGCAAAAAACAGGCGGTCAATGCGCGTTTGTGGATGCTGAACATGCGCTTGACATTCAATATGCCCAAAACCTGGGTGTGAACCTGCCCGACCTGCTGATCAGTCAGCCTGATACTGGGGAACAAGCTCTCGAAATTGTCGATAGTTTGGTACGCTCAGGCGCGGTGGATTTGATTGTGATTGATTCTGTAGCAGCCCTCACACCCAAGGCCGAACTCGAAGGCGAAATGGGCGACAGTCTGCCAGGTTTGCAGGCTCGGTTGATGAGCCAAGCGCTGCGCAAACTGACCGCACACATTAAAAAAACCAACTGCATGGTGATTTTCATCAACCAGATTCGCATGAAAATTGGTGTGATGTTTGGCTCTCCTGAAACCACCACGGGTGGCAACGCCCTGAAGTTTTATGCATCGGTTCGGCTGGATATTCGCCGCACCGGCACCATCAAAAAAGGCGATGAATCCATTGGTAACGAAACCAAAGTCAAGGTGGTCAAAAACAAGGTAGCGCCTCCGTTTAAAACCGCAGAATTCGACATCATGTTTGGCACAGGCATCAGTCGTGAAGGCGAAATCATCGACATGGGCGTGAATGCCAACATTCTCGAAAAATCGGGTTCATGGTACGCTTACAACGGCGAAAAAATTGGCCAAGGCCGTGACAATGCACGCGAATTCCTGCGCGAAAACACTGCACTTTCCCGCGAGATTGAAAACAAGGTGCGTACCTCATTGGGCATTCCCTTGCTCGCTGGCACCGAAGAAGCAGCAGCAGCCCCCAAAGCGACAAGCAAAAAAGCACCTTAACAGGGCATGACAACACACATTCCCCTAGCCGAGAGGCTGCGCCCCAAAGTTTTAAGCGATGTAGTCGGGCAGCAGCATTTGCTGGGTGAGGGAATGGCACTGCGGCTGGCGTTAGAGTCCGGACAGCCGCACAGTTGTATTTTGTGGGGGCCACCAGGCACGGGAAAGACCACTATTGCACGGCTCATGGCAAATGCGTTTGATGCGCAGTTCATTGCCATCAGTGCAGTGCTCGGTGGCATCAAGGACATTCGTGAAGCGGTAGATCGCGCCCAACAATGTCAGCATCGTCACACGCTGGTGTTTGTCGATGAAGTTCACCGCTTTAACAAAAGCCAGCAGGATGCGTTTTTGCCGCATGTAGAAAGTGGCCTGTTCACCTTCATTGGGGCGACGACAGAAAACCCCTCGTTTGAAGTAAATTCTGCCTTGCTCTCACGCGCAACGGTCTATGTTTTGCAGGCTCTTGGCGATGAAGATTTAAGGCAAATAATGGCTGTAGCCCAAGCCCAGCAAGCGTTTCCAGCTATTGAAAACGTAGCAATTGACCGATTGGTGGCTCATGCAGACGGGGATGCAAGGCGTTTGCTCAACACGCTTGAAACCCTGGCCGTAGCGGCCACACAGGAAAAGCGCACCGACATCAAAGACGACTGGTTGATCAAGGTTTTGGGCGAGCGCATGCGCCGTTACGACAAAGGCGGAGAGCAGTTTTACGACACCATTTCTGCCCTGCATAAAAGTGTTCGCGGAAGTGACCCCGATGCTGCGCTGTACTGGCTGGTGCGTATGCTCGACGGCGGCGCTGACCCCCGCTATTTGGCACGGCGACTGATTCGCATGGCAAGTGAAGACATTGGTCTGGCTGACTTGCGCGCGCTGCGCCTGGCACTGGATGCAGCGGAGGTTTACGAACGTTTGGGCACGCCAGAGGGCGAACTGGCGCTGGCCGAATGCGTGGTTTATTTAGCTATTGCGCCCAAATCAAACGCAGTCTATAAAGCCTTCAATGAAGCCCGTGCGTTTGTCAAAACCGACAGCACGCGCCCTGTACCCATGCACTTGCGCAATGCACCCACCCAGCTCATGAAAGACCTGAACTACGGCAAAGGCTACCGTTATGCACACGACGAAGAAGGAGGATTTGCCGCAGGAGAGCGTTATTTGCCCGATGGCATGGCCGAGCCAGATTTTTACAGACCTGTTGAGCGTGGGCTGGAGATCAAAATTGCTGAGAAGTTGAGGAAACTCAAGGCACAAAACCAAGCCGCTGTCACGTCAAATCGTCGTGGTGTCGATTGATTGTGACTGCTGGTTGAACACTGAAAACCCGATGTGCGCCCTCATCGTCGGTTTGATGGCGTCCAACACTTTTGATATCGCACCTTCATCGGCGGAGAATTGCCAATCTCACTGTTTTGGCAATTTCCGTCACCCTTAATTCTCCTTCTTCACTTCAGGTCGCTCCATTTGGGTTTTGCTGACCATGATGCTTTCGCCTTTGAGCTGTTTGAGTGCCTGGATAAGCTGAAAATCCTTGTCAGAGCCAAATTCCGGGATTTTGCGATCCGAGAGCGGTTTTTTCATTTCTTCTTCAATCTTCTGGCGTGCAACTTCACGCTCTTTTTCTCGTTCGGCATCTTTGACATTTTCATCAGGGCCACTGAGCAAATGTTTTTCGAGGTCGGCCTCACGGGTACGCAGGGCTGCAAAAGGGTTACCTTCTGCCGTTTCATCAATCATCACATCAGGCACTATGCCCTTGGCCTGGATGGATCGCCCGCTTGGCGTGTAATAGCGGCTGGTGGTTAGTTTGAGCGCAGCCGTGGGGCAGTTGTCCATGCGATACGCTAATTCCAAACAGACAGCAGTTTGCACCGAACCCTTGCCAAAAGTCTGACTACCCATCAGTTTGGCACGTTTATAGTCTTGCATGGCACCTGCCACAATTTCACTGGCTGAAGCCGATCCTTCATTGACCAGCACCACCAATTTCACAGTTTTGAGTGCTCCGTGCGTTTGGTTTTGCAACTGTTTGAGTGGATCGACACCCCCGCGACGCAGGTAGTAACGCGGTGAGGCCTTGTAGGTGAACTTGCTGTCTTGCAGTTGCCCATTGGCAGAAACAACGGTCACATTTTCAGGTAAAAACGCTGCTGAAATGGCCACTGCGGCATCTAGATAACCTCCGGGGTCGTTGCGCAAATCAAGCACCAATCCCTTGATGTGAGGCTCTTGTTTGTAGATGTCTTGCATTTTGCGGGCAAAGTCGGCGACAGTGCGTTCCTGGAACTGGCTGATTCGAATCCAGCCATAACCAGGCTCGATAAGGCGTGCTTTAACGCTTTGGGTTTTGATTTCTTCACGCACGATGGTGACAGAGAAAGTGCGGCTTTCGTCCTTTCTGAAAATGCTGAGCAATACTTTGGTGTTGGGTTCTCCGCGCATACGCTTGACCCCTTCGGTGAGGGTCATGCCCTTGACGGGCGTGTTGTCAATTTTTACAATCAAATCATTGGGTTTGAGGCCTGCACGAAAGGCAGGAGAGTCTTCAATCGGCGAGACCACCTTGATCACCCCGTCTTCTTGCGAAATTTCAATGCCCACACCGACAAATTTACCCGTCGTGCCTTCGTTAAAGTCTTTGAGCGCTTTTTTGTCCAAATAGACCGAGTGCGGATCCAGGCCGGCTACCATGCCGGCAATGGCATCGGTAATCAGTTTTTTATCATCCACAGGCTCGACATAATTGGACTTGATCATGCCAAAGACTGCGGCCAATTGCTGCAGTTCCTCCAATGGCAAGGGTGCCAAAGCACCACGCGCCATGGTTTGCAAGGAAACCGTGGTCAGCGCACCGGCAACGATACCGGCAGATACCCAGCCGATGATTTTCAGTTTTTGGCCCATGATGAGTTTTCAGCGCAAATTAAGTAAAAAGAAAAGAAGAAGATGTTTGAAGCGAACGTGGGCATTGATCAATGCATGACTTGACGAAGCGTTAAGCCTTGCCTTGAGCAGCCACAGCGGCGGCTGCCTTGGCGATTTCCGTGGCATCACCCAGATAATAGTGCCGAATGGGTTGGAGTGCATCATCTAACTCATAGACCAAAGGTATGCCATTGGGAATGTTCAAGCCCACGATGTCGTTATCAGAGATATTGTCTAGGTATTTGACCAATGCCCGGATGGAGTTGCCGTGCGCAGCAATCAAGACCCGTTTGTCTTGCTGCAAGGCGGATGCCAATATATCGTTCCAGAATGGCATAACGCGGGCCACTGTGTCTTTAAGGCACTCGGTCAAAGGAACTTGCTCTGGCTGTAAGGTGGCATAGCGCAAATCGCTGCGTTCGCTGCGCACGTCAGTGGGTTCTAACGCGGGGGGTGCAGTATCGTAACTGCGCCGCCAAATAAGCACTTGGTCATCACCATATTGTTTGGCCATGTCAATTTTGTTCAGGCCCTGCAAGGCGCCATAGTGGCGCTCGTTCAAACGCCAACTGTTGACCACAGGCAGCCAGGTTCGATCCATTTCGTCAAGAACATGCCAAAGGGTACGGGTAGCACGTTTGAGCACACTGGTATAGGCGATGTCAAATTCGTAAGCTTCGGCCTTGAGCAAGCGACCTGCGTTCTTGGCCTGTTCGAGTCCGGCAGGTGTCAAATCGACATCAGTCCAGCCGGTAAAGCGGTTTTCAAGATTCCAGGTGGATTCGCCATGGCGGATCAGAACAAGTTTGTGCATGATGTGAAGTAGAAAAAAATCAACGGGGGATGTGAATATCAACGCAGCGCATAAACGCGAGCATTGTGCATTCTAAAATGCGCCACACGACTCTAAGTGATGAATAAGGTAACAACAATGAAATTTTTCCTTGATAACTGGCTGTTGATTGCAGTGGCACTCTCTTCAGGCGGCATGTTGATGATGCCAGCGCTTCAAAAGGCTGGCCAGGGGGCGCTGACTGCGGATGATGCGGTACGCTTGATCAATCGGGAACGAGCGGTGGTGGTTGATGTGTGTCAGCCTCCAGAATATGCAGCAGGCCACATTGTGGGTGCAAAAAATATCCCTCTCGACCAACTTGAAAATAAATTGACTCACACGGTCAAAAACAAGACTGTGCCGTTGATTTTGGTGTGCCAATCGGGGGGGCGCAGCAACCGTGCTGTGGACATGGCCAAAAAGCTGGGCTACGCACAGGCTTTGTCGCTCAGCGGTGGTCTGAACGCCTGGCGCAGCGCCAATTTACCGGTTGAACGCGCCTGAATTTTTGAATCTGAATGCAACGCGTCCTACTTTACACCACCGCTGTGTGCCCGTACTGCATTCGCGCCAAACAGTTTTTAAGAGCGCGTGGTGTGACCGAACTGGAAGAAATTCGCATCGACTTGCTGCCTGCCGAACGCGATACCATGATGCGCCTCACCGGACGGCGTACCGTGCCTCAGATTTTTGTGGGTGATGTGCATGTGGGTGGTTGCGACGACCTGATGGCACTTGATGCTCGCGGTGGCCTATCGCCATTGCTACAAGCGACTTGACTCAGCACAACATATCCGTGTCGCACTTTGCACCTATCATCGCGGCTGCCTTTAAATGCTCCATGGCTTTTTCTGGCAAATTCTTTGATCTTCAAACCTGATTTTTAAACTGAAAGTACTTTATGGCAGAAACCCAAGACCCCATTTTCCAAATTCAGCGCGTCTATCTCAAAGAAGCATCGCTAGAACAACCTAATTCGCCGGCCATTTTGCTTGAAAAAGAGCAACCTGCCGTTGATATTCAACTGAGTGTGAACGCAGCGCCCGTGATCGATGGCATTTACGAGGTCACCATCACAGCGACTGTGCATACCAAAATCAAAGACAAAACTGTGTTTTTGGTCGAAGCCACCCAAGCCGGCATTTTTGAAATTCGTCACATGCCCCAAGAGCAAGTTGGCCCTATTTTGGGCATTGCCTGTCCACAAATTGTCTATCCCTACCTGCGTGGCAACGTGGCTGACCTGGTTCAGCGCGGTGGTTTTGCACCCGTGCATTTATCAGAAATCAATTTTCAGGCGATGTACGCGCAGCAACAAGCCAATCAACAAACCAATCCACCTGCATCCCCAGTCGGCACACCACCAGAACCGGCTGCGCCTGTTTTGCCACAATAATTTGTGGATGTTTTTGGCCTGCAAGGCACGTCCACATTGCGTTAGCAGCTATGAAAATCATAGTTCTTGGAGCAGGTTCGTGGGGCACAGCACTCGCGGTTCATGCCGCGTCCGGCTTGCAACATGAGGTTATTTTGTGGACGCGCAACCCATGTCACCAACACCACTTGCAGGCCGATCATGAAAATCGGCGTTATCTGCCTCAGGTGAATTTGCCTCGAAGTCTGGTGTTTTGTTCGTCAGGTTTGGCAACATCGACCGCCTGGCTCAACGCAGCAGACCTGGTTGTGTTGGCCACTCCCATGTCGGCCATTCGAGAAATGTTGGGGTATGTGCAGTCTATTCAGACTCCCGTTGTCTGGCTTTGCAAGGGGTTTGAAGCCCCTGTTTTTGAACATGTTGGGCTTCTTGCCCATGAAATTCAAGCAACCATCGCTCCCAACTTGAAAACATGCGTGCTCAGTGGCCCCAGTTTTGCTCAAGAGGTTGCGATGGCGCAGCCTACTGCCCTGGTGGCTGCCAGTGTGCATGACTCAGTGCGCCAGACCGTGGTAGCCGCATTTCACAGCAACACACTGCGCGTTTATGCCCATGATGACGTGACGGGTGTTGAAGTGGCCGGCGCGGTTAAAAATGTGCTGGCCATTGCCACAGGTTTGTGTGATGGTCTGAGTTTGGGTCTGAATGCACGTGCAGCATTGATCACGCGTGGATTGGCCGAAATGACCCGTCTAGGGGTAGCGCTCGGTGCGCAGGCCGAAACCTTCAGGGGACTCAGTGGCCTGGGTGATTTGGTTTTAACTGCGACGGGTCACTTGTCTCGCAATCGGCAAGTGGGTTTGTCCCTGGCTGCTGGGCAGTCTGTTGCACAGGCTGTTGCTGCGTTGGGACATGTGGCTGAGGGTGTCTATAGTGCCCGCACCGTGGTGCTGCGTGCGGCTCAGTTGGGTGTTGAGATGCCCATTGCACAAGCCGTGGTGGCTGTGCTGAAGGGACACTGGTCACCCCGGCAAGCGCTGACTGAATTGATGAGCAGAGAACCGACGGTCGAACTGACATAAAAAGTCAGCTTTGGCAATCCATTTTTAAACAGCATGAAAAGAGAATACAAATGGCTGATTTTTTTGATTTTTCTACAGAATCTATCGCAGCACTGGCACAGTCTGATGTTGCACGATCTTTGCAAGAAGACGTAGGTACGGGGGACTTGAGTGCCAGTTTGATTGACTCAGAGCAGCGAGCGCACGCCACTGTACGTTCGCGCGAAGCTGCTGTGATCTGTGGCACCTTCTGGACAGAAGCTGCATTTCGCCAGCTTGACCCTGCCATGCAAATCATCTGGCATGTGAAAGAAGGGCAAAAATGCGAAGCAGATCAGATTGTTCTGGAGTTGGAAGGCTTTGCCCGTGCCATGTTGAGTGCCGAGCGTACTGCGTTGAATTTTTTGCAATTGCTCAGTGCTGTAGCCACCAAAACTCACGACTATGTGACCGCAGTCAAAGAGGTCAAAAATGCACGTGCGCAGATTGTCGATACCCGCAAGACACTGCCAGGCCTGAGACTGGCCCAAAAATATGCTGTACGCACAGGCGGTGGCGGCAATCACAGACTTGGTTTGTACGATGCTGTGCTGATCAAGGAAAACCACATTGCCGCAGCCGGTAGTGTGAAAGCCGCATTGCAGCGGGCGTTATGCATGGCAGAGCAAGCGAGTTTCATCGAGATTGAGGTTGAAACCCTGGATCAACTGCAAGATGCCCTGGATGCTGGTGCTGGCATGATTCTTCTAGACAATATGAGTCTGGCGCAAATGGCCGCGGCGGTCAATATCAATGCAGGTCGTGCCACACTGGAAGCCTCTGGAGGTGTCAAGCTCTCTGCCGTGCAGGCCATTGCTGCGACGGGTGTGGATCGCATCTCGATTGGCAGTTTGACCAAAAATGTCAGGGCGATTGATTTTTCCATGCGTTTTAAGCCTCTAACGCTTATCCCATAAGCGCTGGTAGCTATTAAAAATATAGCTTTATGGACTCTTTTGATGCACATTGAAACCGAGACTGTCAAAGAAGTTGACTACGAACAACCGCAACATGATGTCCTCACAACGCGGCACGCCTGGGCGAGGGTGCAAAACGAACCTGATGCTGCGCAGCGATCCGCACTGAAACACAAAATTCGCCGGCTACTGAAAGAAAAAAACGCTGTCATGGTGTCACATTTTTATGTCCATCCTGATTTGCAAGACATCGCCGAAGAAACCGGTGGCTTGGTGAGCGACTCCCTGGAAATGGCACGTTTTGGCCGCGACCACGCAGCTTCGACGCTGGTGGTGTCAGGGGTACGTTTCATGGGTGAAACGGCCAAAATTTTGTCGCCTGACAAACGTGTAGTGATGCCCGACCCTGATGCCACTTGTTCGCTGGACCTTGGTTGCCCTGCAGATGAGTTCAGTGCTTTTTGTGATGCCAACCCTGATCGCACGGTGGTGGTTTATGCCAATACCAGTGCTGCTGTGAAAGCTCGCGCTGACTGGGTGGTCACCTCCAGTTGTGCGCTGAACATTGTGCAGGCGCTGACCCATCAGGGGCACAAAATTTTGTGGGCACCCGATCGTCATTTGGGGGGGTATGTTCAGCGTCAAACCGGTGCGGACATGCTGATGTGGCGCGGCTCATGCATTGTGCACAACGAGTTCAAAGCCTTTGAGTTGGGTGTCCTGATGCGCGAGCATCCTGATGCAAAAGTGCTGGTTCACCCCGAGTCTTCCGAACCGGTGATTGCGCTGGCCCATGTCGTCGGCTCTACCTCCATGATTTTGAAGGCAGCCCATGCCATGCAGGCCAGCACCTTTATCGTGGCCACAGACAATGGACTGATGCACAAATTGCGAATACAAAACCCAGGTAAAACCTTTTTGGAGGCCCCTACCGCCGGCGATAGTGCCACTTGCAAGAGCTGCGCGCATTGCCCATGGATGGCCATGAATGGTCTGGCAGGTGTTGCGAATGCACTGGAAACAGGGGTCAATGAAATCCATATCGATCCAGCCTTGGGACAGCGTGCGCGTCAGCCTATTGATCGGATGCTGAGCTTTACCACGCTCATGAAGAGTACCCACCCCGCGGGGAGCTTGGTGGCGGGGCTGGGTGCATCATAGGGATAAGGTCAGCAAAATGATAATGTTTGTTTCCTGTTTACGATGAGGATCTGCGTCATGCCAATCAACGATATGACCACGCCCAACGAATCCCTTGCCACAGACGCTGATACCAAAAAGCGCCGCAAAGGCATTTACATTCTGCCCAATCTGTTCACCTTGGCTGCCTTGTTTGGCGGGTTTTATGCCATTGTGATGGCCATTGACGGGCGTTTTGACATGGCCACTGTGGGAATATTTTGTGCCATGGTGCTAGACAGCCTGGATGGCCGCGTGGCGCGTTTGACCAACACCCAAAGCGCTTTTGGTGAGCAAATGGATTCTCTGGCAGACATGGTGTCGTTTGGTGCGGCCCCCGCCTTGATGGCCTATGTGTGGGCGCTCAAGGGTTTGGGGCGCTGGGGCTGGATTGCCGCTTTTGTCTATTGCTCTTGCGCTGCGCTGCGCCTGGCGCGCTTTAATGTCAACACCTGCGTGGTTGACAAACGCTATTTTCAGGGTCTGCCCTCTCCCGCCGCCGCAGCACTGGTGGCCGGTTTGATATGGATTTCCACAGACTTGAATGTGACGGGTGCGAAAATGGCGTGGCCCATGTTTGTGGTGTCTTTGTATGCTGGCCTGACCATGGTCACCAACGTGCCGTTTTACAGTTTCAAAGATATTCAGATGAAGCGAAGTGTGCCTTTTGTGGTGATGGTATTGATTGCCCTTGGCATCGCAGTCATCAACCTGGCACCGCCCATTGTGATGTTCAGTTTGATCGTCACTTATGGTTTGAGTGGTTATGTCATCTACGTCCGTCGCAAAATCAAAGGCATTCCCACCAGCGTCATCAGTATTTCGACCGATGAACCCGAAGAACGCGGTTTGCATCAGTGAGGGGTGTGTTACATTGACACCATGCAAACCTTGTCGCCATTTCTGTCCATGTTCCTGTCGCTAGATTTCCTTGGGCGAAGTGGCTAGTACACGTCTGTATGCACCACATCAGCCCGTCTGTTTTTACAACGGGCTTTTTTTTGTTGAAAATTTTCCAGGAGAAACAAAATGTCTGACCGATTGATCATTTTTGATACCACCTTGCGCGATGGCGAGCAGTCGCCGGGTGCATCCATGACGCGTGATGAAAAACTTCGTATTGCACGCCAACTCGAACGTTTGAAAGTTGATGTGATGGAAGCGGGTTTTGCTGCTAGCTCTCCTGGCGACTTTGATGCCATTCAGGCGATTGCTCATGCCGTTCGTGATGTGACAGTGTGTTCACTCGCACGCGCCATGGAACGTGACATCACTTTAGCGGCAGACGCTTTGCAATACGCCAAGAACTCGCGCATTCACGTTTTTATTTCAACATCGCCCTTGCATATGGCCAAAAAGCTCTGCATGACACCCGATCAGGTGTTGGAACAGGCCGTGCAGTCGGTTCGCCTGGCCAAAAATAGAGTGTCAGATGTAGAGTTCAGCGCTGAAGATGCCTACCGCAGCGAAGAAGATTTTCTGTGCCGTGTGATTGAGGCCGTCATTCATGAGGGCGCTACCACGGTCAACATGCCAGACACGGTGGGCTACGCCATTCCAGCGCTCTATGGCAACTTTATTCAGCGCTTGCGCGAACGTGTTCCTAATTCGGACAAGGCCATCTGGTCGGTTCACTGCCATAACGATTTGGGCATGGCCGTTGCCAACTCACTGGCAGGTGTAAAAATTGGTGGTGCACGCCAGGTGGAATGCACCATCAACGGCTTGGGTGAGCGTGCCGGCAATTGCAGCCTGGAAGAAGTGGTCATGGCTGTTCGCACCCGGCGCGACTACTTTGGGCTGGATGTGGGTGTTGAGACGACGCAAATTTTGGCAGCCAGCCGCTTAGTCAGTCAAACCACAGGCTTTGTGGTGCAGCCCAACAAAGCCGTGGTGGGAGCAAACGCCTTTGCCCATGCTTCAGGCATTCATCAAGATGGCATCATGAAGGCGCGTGATACTTATGAAATCATGCGGGCTGAAGATGTAGGGTGGTCAGCCAACAAAATCGTTTTGGGAAAATTAAGCGGGCGCAATGCTTTCAAACAGCGCTTGCTGGAGTTGGGTATTCAAATGGACAGTGAAGCTGACACCAACGCCGCGTTTGCAAAATTCAAGGAATTGGCCGATCGAAAAAGTGAAATTTTTGACGAAGATATTTTGGCTTTGGTCAGTGAAGACAATGTGGCACATCGCCATGACCAGTATGCTTTGGTTTCATTGTCGCAACACAGTGAGACCGGTGAAACGCCACAAGCCACCGTGATCATGACCATGGCAGGCAAGGAAGTCACCGGATCGGCCAACGGCAACGGCCCTGTCGATGCATCACTGAAAGCGATTGAAATACATGCCAAAAGTGGGGCTGAAATGGTGTTGTACTCTGTCAATGCCATCAGTGGATCAACCGAGAGCCAGGCAGAGGTCACTGTGCGTTTGCAAAAAAGCGGACGTGTGGTCAACGGCGTGGGCGATGACCCCGACATTGTGGTGGCTTCCGCCAAAGCTTATTTGAGCGCATTGAATAAATTGCAAAACCAGGCCAGTCGCGTGGCCGCACAAGGCTAATACCAGCCTAACTGTCACGCCAGTTGTGCCGGGTGCGTTTCAAAGTGATGTGGTGACTGCCATGTCCGATCCAAGTTGCAAAAATCATAGCAAACTATGCAAGTGGGACGTGCGTTAGAGGCCGATTTCTTAACATAAAATATCACAAAAAATCATAGCATCATTCCTGGAAGCGAGGGCATCTTGCCCGCGCTTCCAGAGGTGAGTTTTGTTTGGTGTCGTTGAAACGCACCCAGTTGTGCCACCCCAAATCATGAACCTGGATTCCTCAGTTGACCGCTTATTACCTTCACTAAGGATAGGGTCAAGAATAAGTTGTGCATTTGTCTCGTCAGATTTGGGCGCACTGCGTCGTTAACTCTGACGGCCATAAGCAAAACTTATTGTTGACCATATCCTAAGTCGCATGGAATAAGCGTTGATAGCTATTAAATTTATAGCATGAATACACAGACTCTAATACAACACACATCGCCAGAGACTCTTCCCGATCCCCTGATTGACAGCTTTATTGACGCACTATGGCTAGAAGATGGACTGTCTAAAAACACGCTTGGTGCGTACCGGCAAGACCTGACCTTGTTTGCCGCCTGGCTGGTAACACAAAGTCAGACGCTCATCAGCACCACTCAAAACGACATCAATGGTTACTTTGCAGCCCGACATGCTGAAACCAAAGCCACCACTGCCAATCGACGATTGACAGTTCTCAAGCGGTTTTTTCGATGGGCATTGCGTGAACACCTGATTCACAATGACCCCACACTGAAACTTCTGACGGCCAAGCAGCCTTTGCGAATGCCCAGTTCCTTGACGGAGCCTCAGGTGGAAGCCTTGCTGGCAGCACCTGATGTCAGCACCGCCCAGGGCGTGCGCGACCGCACCATGCTGGAGTTGATGTACGCCAGCGGCTTGCGGGTGAGTGAACTGGTGTCGCTTAAAGTGCTCAACATCAGTTTGGCAGATCACGTGCTTCGGGTTTTTGGCAAAGGAAGCAAAGAGCGGTTAGTGCCTTTTGGGGAGGTGGCCAGTATGTGGCTTCAACGCTATTTTCAACAGCCGAGAACGGAACTTCTGGCAGGTCACTCCACCGATGATGTGTTTGTGACGCACAAGGGTAGAACGCCCGGGACGGCCATGAGCCGGGTGATGTTTTGGATGCTGGTTAAAAAATACGCACAAGTGGCAGGCATCACGCAGCCGCTGTCGCCACACACCTTGCGCCATGCGTTTGCCACCCATTTGCTTAACCACGGTGCTGATTTGCGTGCCGTGCAATTGCTGCTAGGGCATGTTGATATTTCCACCACCACCATCTACACCCACGTTGCCCGCGAACGGCTGAATGCGCTGCATGCCTTGCACCATCCACGTGGATAATCCTGGATTCCTCAGTTGAACGCGCCCGAGTGGGCTACTGAGGAATCCAGGATGAAACACTCCCAGGAATGATGCTATGATTTTTGCGGTATTTCACATTAAGAAATCGGCCTCTAACGCACGTCCCACTTGCATAGAGCACTATGGATATGGTTTTTGCAACTTAGGTCAGACATGGCATGCACCACATCACTGTGAAACGCACCCTCATTCAGGGTGATTTGGTCAAAGTTAAAGATGCAATGCTAGGCATAAATCGTGCGGTGTGGCCCAGCCACATAATCGGATTTTTAACGACGCAGTGGTGCCCAAATCTGACGGCCAAATGCACAACTTATTATTAACCATATCCTTAGTCAAATCTCAATCTTGCCACCTAGTTCCACCACTGCGTTGCTGGGCAGGTTCAGAAAGTCTGCTGCACCACTGGCGTTCAGGTGCATTTGGGCAAAGATTTTTTCACGCCAATGCGCCATGCCGCCGCCAGGCGTGGGGGTGATGGAATCTCGGCTTAAAAAATAGCTGGTGGTCATCACTTCAATCTCGCAGCCCCTGCCCTTCATGTGCTGCAAAGCTTTGGGCAGGTCGGGGTCATTTTTAAAGCCGTAGTTGACCACCACCTGCCAGCAGTCGTGCCCCAAAGATTCAATCGTCAAACGCTTGTCCATGCCAATCCAGGGCACTTCGTGGTTCACGACCGTGACAAACACATTGATGTCATGCAACACCTTGTTGTGCTTGAGGTTGTGCAGCATGGCATTGGGTACGGTGCCCGGCTCTGCGGTTAAAAAAACTGCTGTTCCCGACACTCGGGCAGGCGGGCAGACAAAGACGGATTCCAAAAAGCTGTCGAGGTCGATGGCGTTGTCTTGCAATTTGCGTTTTAACAGGCGACGTCCCTGTTTCCATGTCAGCATCAAGGTAAACACGCCACTGGCAATCAACAAGGGAAACCAGCCGCCATCGACCAGTTTGACCACATTGGATGTAAAAAATGCCAAGTCAACCGTAAAAAAAATAGCAGTGGCAGCAATACACAAGGGCAGAGGGTAATGCCAGGTGTAGCGGATGACAAAAAACGTCAAAATGGTGGTGATAAGCATGTCAAGCGTGACCGCAATGCCGTAGGCTGCTGCCAGGTTGCTTGATGACTTGAACATCAAAACCGCCAGCACAATCGCCACAAAAAGCCCCCAGTTCACAAACGGCATGAAAATTTGGCCGGCTTCCTTGACATTGGTGTGCCACACCTGGAATCGTGGTAAATAGCCCAGTTGAATCACTTGTTTGGTGACAGAAAATGCACCGGTAATCAGCGCTTGCGAGGCAATCACAGTCGCCAGTGTGGCCAATACAACCAAGGGCAGCAAGGCCCAACTTGGGGCCATCATGAAAAAAGGGTTTTTCATGGCCGCAGGGTTAGCCAGCAACAGAGCGCCCTGGCCAAAATAGTTCAGCGTAAGCGCTGGCATCACAATACAAAACCAGGCCATGCGAATAGGCTTCTTGCCAAAATGTCCCATGTCAGCATACAGGGCTTCACCGCCTGTCACGCACAACACCACAGCACCCAAAATAATGAACGTGGTAGCCGGGTTGCCCCACATAAAGCGCAGCGCCAAGTGTGGGCTGATGGCCCACAGCACTTCGGGGGTATGCACAATGTGCGACAGCCCCAACACAGCAATCGTTGCAAACCACACCAGCGTGATGGGGCCAAAAAATTTGCCAATGTCTGCCGTGCCGCGCTTTTGCACAGCAAATAAACCAAACAAAATCAACAAAGTCAGCGGTATCACGGCCTTTTTGAATGCAGGCGAGACAACCTCCAGCCCTTCAACGGCCGACAACACCGAAATGGCCGGTGTAATAACACCATCGCCATAAAAAAGACAGGTGCCAAAAATGCCAACCAGCAACAACACATTTCGCACAGCGGGTTTGTCTTTAACCGACTGCGAGGCCAACGCCAGCATGGCGACCAGTCCCCCTTCGCCGTGGTTGTCGGCACGCAGCACCAAAGTGACATATTTGAGCGAAATGATGAAGGTGAGCGTCCAGAAAAAGATGGACAAAATGCCAAGAACGTTGTCGTGGGTGAAGGGCACATGGCCAAAGCCAAAGACTTCTTTGACGGCGTAGAGCACACTGGTGCCAATATCGCCATAGACCACACCGATAGCGCCCAGCGTCAGTGCCCTGAGGGATGATTTTTCGATGACCAAGGGGATTGTCAGAGCTGAATGATGGCTCGGTCCGTTTGTTAAAAGAGTGGCATTTTGCGCCAGAAAAGCGTGCTACTCGAAACCCTATGACTTCAAGCTCGTAGTGTCCATCAATCGATGAGTAGGTCTATTTTTCCGACAAACTGCCGTGCTGCAGCAGTGCGCGAAATTTTAAACCCGTCACCCAAAGCACTATAAAATAAATAGCTACCGACGCAAGCAGCATAAGCCCTAGAAGCCAAATTCTCTTGAAACTTTCAGTGCGCAGCGCTACCCAGGCAAAGTGGCTATTGGCCCACATCAAAAAAATAGCCAACACAGCACAGGCGACCAACACCTGTAGAATAAAAACGCCCCAACCGGTCTGTGGTTGATAGCTACCGCGCTTTAACAAGCCCAAGAGCAACCACACCGCGTTCACCAAAGCACCCAGGCTAATCGACAAAGTGAGTGCTGCATGGGCCAGCCAGGGCACCAGCATCACATTGAGCACTTGGGTTAAAACCAGCACGATCAGAGCTACTTTGACTGGAGTTTTTGTATCTTGACTGGCATAGTAGCCGGGGGTCAGCACCTTGATGGCCACAATACCCATCAAACCCACACCCCACCCCATCAGTGCATGGGTAACCTGCTGCACATCAAAATCGGTCATGACACCATAGTGGTAAAGCGCGGCGACCAACGGCATCGGGAACACCAGCAGCGCCACAGCGCAGGGGAGCGCCAGTACCACCACCAGCCGCAAGCCCCAGTCCAGCATGGCAGAGTATTGGGCACTGTCGCCACTCGCACGTGCGCTAGATAGCTGTGGCATCAGCACCACCCCCAAAGCCACACCCAACATGGCCGTGGGAAACTCCATCAGCCGATCGGCGTAAGTGATCCAGCTCACGCTGCCAGGTTTCAGGTGTGAGGCTATCTGGGTGTTGATCAGCATGGACAAATGGGCGACGCTAACCCCCAGCAAGGCAGGCCCCATCAGGTGAAGAATATTTTGGGTGGCGTGATCAGCCCAGGCCGCACGGACAGCCTGCCATCGCCAGGCCACACGGGGTCGCAAGTTGAGCCTTTGCAGTGCCGACCATTGCAGCGTGAATTGCGCCACCCCCCCCAATAAAACACCTCCTGCAAGGGCATAAACAGGCTCCAGTCCCAACGTTTTGAACCAGGGCGCACCCAAGGTGACGGCCACGATCATGCTCAGGTTCAACAACACAGGCGTGGCTGCGGGCACGGCAAAGCGCTTGTAGGTGTTCAAAATGCCAGCCCCCAAGGCTACCAGTGACATGAAGGCGATATAGGGAAACATCCAGCGTGTCATGACCACTGCCGCATCAAACCCCTGCGGCCTCTGCAACCCACTCGCCATGACCCATACCAGGCCACCAGCACACAAAACCCCCAGCACACTCAGGCACAACAGCGCCCAAGCCAGTACTGTAGCCACCCTGTCCATCACCATGCGGGTGGCCTCGTCGCCGTGCTGCGCTTTGGAGGCTGCCAGCACCGGCACAAAAGCCTGACTAAAAGCACCTTCACCAAAAAAACGCCGGAATAGATTGGGGATACGAAACGCAACGTTAAACGCATCGGTCATGGCGGATGCACCGAAGGCAGAGGCGATCAACAGTTCACGCACCAGCCCTGTGATGCGTGAAAGCAGTGTCCATAAAGACACAATGGAGGCGGATTTGAAAAGACTCACAGTGCAAAATGGCGTGAGACCCGCTGTTTTTCTCTACAGCGACTCGCGGCTGGCTTTTTTGCGCTCGTGCTCTTTTAAGTAGCGTTTGCGCAGGCGAATGGACTTGGGCGTGATTTCCACCAACTCATCATCTTCAATAAATTCAACCGCATATTCCAGTGTCAATTGAATGGGCGGGGTGATTTTGATGGCATCTTCCTTGCCTGACACCCGAAAATTGGTCAACTGTTTCATGCGAACGGCATTGACAACCAAGTCGTTGTCGCGGCTGTGAATTCCAACAATCATGCCCTCATAGACGGGGTCACCGGCCTTGACAAACATGCGGCCACGGTCATCGAGCTTGCCTAGGGCATAGGTCACAATTTCACCGCTGTCCATGCTGATAAGCACGCCACTTTTGCGTGATTCAATATCGCCTTTGTAGGCTTCGTAGCTGTCAAAAATGTTGCTGACCAAGCCCGTGCCACGGGTCAGGTTCAAAAATTCATTTTGAAAACCAATCAACCCACGTGCAGGAATGCGGTACTCCAGACGGGTACGACCTCGACCATCGGGTTCCATATTGAGCAATTCCCCACGGCGCAAGCCCAAAGCCTGCATCACGCCACCCTGATGTTCGTCTTCCACATCAACGGTCAGTAGTTCGATGGGTTCATGTTTTTCGCCATGAACCAGTTTATAGACCACGCGGGGCTTGGAAACGGCCATCTCATACCCTTCACGGCGCATGTTTTCCAGCAAAATGGTCAAGTGCAATTCGCCACGGCCTGACACTTCATAAATGCCTTCCTCGTCGGTGTCACGCACACGCAAGGCGACATTGGCTTGCAGTTCCCTCGTCAAACGGTCACGCAACTGGCGACTGGTGACAAATTTGCCTTCGCGCCCCGCCAGTGGTGATGTGTTCACGCAAAAATTCATGGTAAGCGTTGGCTCGTCAATCTCAAGCATGGGCAGCGGCGTGGGAGTGATCGGGTCTGTGAGCGTCACACCAATGTTGATTTGCTCTATACCGCTGATGAGAACAATGTCGCCAGGGCCGGCTTCATCGGTGGCTATGCGCTCCAAACCCTCAAAGGTCAACATCTGCTGAATGCGTGCCCGCGACGATTTGCCATCCATGCCCTCCATCACCAAAACATCTTGATTAGTTTTTAGCGTACCCTGGGTAATGCGTCCCACACCAATGCGCCCCACATAAGTAGAGTAGTCCAGCGAGCTGATTTGCAATTGCAACGGCGCAGCAGGGTTGCCCTGATTGGCAGGAACATGGGTAAGAACCGTGTCAAACAAGGGCGATAAATCATGACCCCATTGCTCACCAGGCGTACCTTCCTCCATCGATGCCCAGCCGTTCAGGCCAGAGGCATACACCACCGGAAAATCAAGCTGTTCCTCCGTTGCCCCGAGTTTGTCAAACAAATCAAAGGCTGCATTGATGACGTAATCAGGACGTGCGCCAGGGCGATCGACTTTATTGACCACCACAATCGGCTTTAACCCCAGCGCAAGCGCTTTTTTAGTCACAAAACGGGTTTGGGGCATGGGGCCTTCAACAGCATCAATCAGCAGCATCACCCCATCGACCATCGACAAGGCACGTTCCACTTCGCCGCCAAAATCGGCATGACCCGGGGTATCGACAATGTTGATGTGGGTGTCTTTCCAGCTCACAGCACAATTTTTGGCCAGGATGGTGATGCCACGCTCTTTTTCAAGATCGTTGTTATCCATCACCCGCTCAGTCACTTTTTCGTTGGCTCGAAAAGTGCCACTTTGGCGCAGCAGGTTATCTACCAAAGTGGTTTTACCGTGGTCAACGTGAGCAATGATGGCGATGTTTCGGATTTGTCTGGTGGTCATAATTTACTTAAAAAGATGTTTGTTGTTGAATTTCAAAAGGATTAAGAAGTCGCACAGGAATGAGTTCGCCAGCTTTTACGCAGGCTGTGCCCAGCAAGGCGTGACCGTTGTTGGCATACACCGCCACTTGATCTGCGTCTGGCCAAGCTCCCCGCCTGGACAAGCCACTTAAAAATCGGGCGGTATGGTCGTCGTTCAAGATCACGACAGTGTGGTCTGATAGCAGTACGGACACCGGTTGCAGGCAAGCCAAACGCTGCTCTTGTGTCATGGCTTCCAGAGCTTCGAGCGTCACGCATTGCGACACATCAAAGCCCCCTGTGCCCGTGCGACGCAATTCCCGCACATGCGCTCCACAACCCAATGCCTCGCCAATGTCTTCACACAAGGTCCTGATGTACGTTCCCTTGCTGCATTTAACTATTAAATTGATAGCTGCCTGTGCTTTATCCATCAGCTCTAGCGCCATATTGAGTGTATAAATATGAACAGGTCGGGGGATGCGTTCGACCAGCACGCCTGCTCTGGCATATTCGTACAGAGGACGGCCATTTTTCTTCAAGGCACTGTACATGGGCGGCACTTGCATCAGAGCACCCGTGAACTGCACAGCAGCTCGCGCCACATCGTCGCTTGACACAGCAACAGGGCGAGTTTCAATCACATCCCCTTCAGCGTCACCCGTGCTGGTTTTGATGCCGAGTTGCATCGTGGCAGTGTAGGTTTTGTCGGCATCAAGCTGCCCTTGACCGAATTTGGTGGCCGCTCCAAAACACAGCAGCAACACACCGGTGGCCAGGGGGTCAAGCGTTCCGGTATGACCTGCTTTTTCAGCACGCAGCAGCCATTTCACCTTTTGCAAGACGTCATTGCTCGACCAACCCAGAGGCTTATCCAACAGTAACACCCCATGCACAGGGTGCCTGGCAACCCGTGCTTGAGGCGACGCGTGCATAAAGCTCAGTCTTCCTTGACCCGTGAAGCCACAGCACGCGCAATCAAGGCGTTCATGTCTGCTGCATTTTGGGGGGTTTGGTCATAGATAAAGTGCAGCGTGGGCACAGTATGAATGTGCAAACGTTTGAACAAGCCGGCGCGCAAAAAACCGGCAGCCTGGTTCAGTCCCTCGGTACAGGTTTTGATATCGCCTGAGAGTTGACTGAAATAGACTTTGGCATGCGCGTAATCGGGCGTAACCTCGACGCCTTGAACCGTGATCATGCCGACACGCGGGTCTTTTAACTCACGCGCAATCAGCTCTGTCAAATCACGTTGAATTTGATCGGCAACTTTGAAGGCACGGTTGGGTGTGGCAGACTTTTTATGCACAGTTCATATCCCCACTCACAGTGTGCGCGCAACTTCGCGAATTTCAAAGAATTCAAGCACATCACCCTCTTGAATGTCATTGTAATTTTTGATGTTCAAGCCGCACTCAAAGCCTTCACGTACTTCTTTGGCATCGTCTTTGAAGCGCTTGAGAGAATCAAGCTCGCCGGTATAAACCACCATATTGCTACGCAGCACACGCAAACGTGCCGTGCGGCGAACCACACCGGACGTGACCATGCACCCTGCAATAGAACCAATTTTGGCGACTTTGAAAATCTGGCGAATTTCAGCGCAGCCGATGATTTCCTCTTTCTTGTCAGGTGTCAACATGCCCGACATGGCCAGTTTGAGATCATCCACAGCGTCATAAATGATGTCGTAATAGCGAATGTCAATCCCGCTGTTTTCAGCCAGCTTGCGAGCGCCAGCATCGGCACGCGTATTAAAGCCAATGATGACAGCTTTGGCAGCAATGGCCAGATTGACATCAGATTCACTGATGCCGCCCACAGCGGCATAGACCAGTTGAACCTTGATTTCAGCAGTGGATAGCTTCAACAGGGACTGAGCCAGAGCCTCTTGTGAACCTTGCACATCGGCCTTGACGATGATGGGCACCATTTTGACTTCACCGGCAGTCATGTCGGTAAACATGTTTTCAAGTTTGGCAGCTTGCTGTTTGGCTAGCTTGGTGTGACGGAATTTGCCAGAACGGTAAGTGGCAATTTCACGCGCACGGCGCTCGTCAGACAACACCATAAACTCATCACCAGCGTGTGGCACTTCGGTCAAGCCCTGAATTTCAACTGGAATGGAGGGACCAGCCGATTTGATGGATTTGCCATTTTCATCAAGCATGGCGCGAACACGACCATAAGTTTGACCAGCCAGCACCACATCACCCGTTTTCAGCGTGCCACTTTGAACCAGCACCGTGGCAACCGGGCCGCGACCTTTGTCAAGACGGGCTTCAATGACCAAACCCTTGGCCATGGCATCCACGGGTGCTTTCAGTTCCAAAATAACGGCTTGCAACAGAACGCGCTCCAGCAGATCATCAATGCCGCGACCTGTTTTGGCCGAAACCAGCACAAACGGCGAGCTACCCCCAAAATCTTCGGGAATCACATCTTCAACCACCAGTTCGTTTTTGACACGATCAGGATTAGCATCGGGTTTGTCCATCTTGTTCATAGCCACCACAATCGGAACACCGGCAGCTTTGGCGTGCTTGATGGCTTCTTTGGTTTGTGGCATCACACCGTCGTCAGCGGCCACCACCAAAATCACAATGTCGGTGGCCTTAGCGCCGCGTGCGCGCATGGCTGTAAAGGCTTCGTGACCTGGGGTATCCAGGAAACACACCATGCCACGATCGGTTTCAACATGGTAGGCCCCAATGTGCTGGGTAATGCCACCGGCCTCGCCTGATGCCACTTTGGTGCGGCGAATGTAGTCAAGCAACGAAGTTTTTCCGTGATCGACGTGACCCATGACAGTGACCACCGGTGCGCGTGGCAAAGATTCAGAGTGCTGGCGTGCAACTTCGTCATCGGTAAAGGCTTCAGGATCATCCAACTCGGCCACAATGGCTTTATGCCCCATTTCTTCCACCAAAATCATGGCGGTATCCTGGTCGAGCGGCTGGTTGATGGTGACCATTTGACCCAGTTTCATCAACTGTTTGATCACTTCTGAGGCCTTGACGGCCATTTTGTGCGCCAATTCAGCCACGGTAATGGTTTCTGGCACATGCACTTCGAGGACACGCGCCTCGACCGGTGCAGACTGGTGAATGTGGCGATCGTTCTCCCGATCGTTAGCCCCCCGTTTGCCACGCGGGCCACCACGCCAATTGCTGGCTCGCCCTGCGCCTGCACCTGTGTCGCCACGTGTAGGAATGGCTTTTTTCTTGCCATGATCTCCTGCCCAACTGCTTGACAATTTGGCGGACTTGACTTCTTTGCCTGCCGTTGTCCCGGGACTGGAGGTCTGGGCTGGCGTTGCAGCAGGTTTGGCAACTTTGCCTGCGGGCTTGTGCAAAGTGCCTTTGATGCCGGCTTTGACTGTGCCAACGCTAGGTGGTTTGACTACGACAGGCTTGGGTTCTTCAACTTTTTTGGGCGCGGTTTTAATGCCTGGCGATGACATCATGCGACGGATGTCTGCAGCTTCGGCCTCAGCCTTGCGCCTACGATCCATCAAATCAGCAGCTTTAACCTTTTCCTGGGCAGCCGTGGCTTTAGACTTGATGATCGCATTGTCAGCATCCACCTTTTTTGCTGCTTGCACAGCCGCTTGCACGGCGACCTGTGCTGCAGCATGCTTTTGAGCGAGCATTTGTGCCGCTGCATGAAGATCAACCACTGTGTTGTTCGTTGTCTTTGCATCAGATGCAGATTGAACGGCTGGTGCAGTGATGGCCGCCTGCCTGGCTTTTTCAGCCGCAGCAACGGCGGCCGCAGCAGCAGCCTGCGCAGCCGCAGCATCGCGTTCTGCCTGCTCGCGAGCTCTGGCTTCTTGCGCCTCTTGAGCTTCTTGAGCTTCCCGTTGTTGTCTGCGCAACGCCAAGTCTTCTTCCTGACGACGTATCAATTCTGCCTGATGACGCACTTCTTCTTCACGCCGTGCCAACTCAGCTTGATGAATCACTTGCGCTGCATCTTCTTCAGGTGCAATACAAGTTTCAACGCTCGGATCGGGATTGTCATCACGACGAATAAACGTGCGTTTTTTACGCACCTCCACTTGAATCGTGCGGGCCTTGCCTGTCGCGTCGGCCTGCTTGATTTCAGTGGTCGATTTTGTGACCATGGTGATTTTTTTGCGCTCAACCGGCGCAGTGCCATGACTGACCTTGAGATAACTCAACAAACGCTGTTTGTCAGCCTCTGAGAGTTCATCGGACGCCACCGACTTGGCAATCCCTGCCGATCGCAACTGTTCGAGCAAGGTTTCGGTTGATTTTTTGAGTTCGCTGGCAAACTCTGCGACTGTCATACTGGACATTTTTTAAGTAACCTTTAGTTCTGACACATCCCAAACTGCTTCACAGAATCATCCATGCACCGCAGTTTCATCGGTAAACCAATGCTCACGCGCTTTGAGAATCAATTTTTTGGCATCGTCTTCGGATTGTCCCGTTATTTCGATGAGTTCATCCACCGCGAGGTCTGCCAAATCGTCAATCGTACAAAGACCTTTGTCTGCCAATAACTGGAGTAAATCGGAGTTCACGCCTTCAATATCCTGCAATTCGTAGGCCACCCTGGCAACAGATTCCTCACTGGCAATTTCCTGATTAAGCAAAGCATCTTTGGCACGCGCACGAAGTTCATTCACAGTGTCTTGATCAAAGCTCTCAATTTCAAGCATTTCCTCCAGTGGAACATAAGCCACTTGCTCTAAACTGGTAAAACCCTCAGCAATCAGCAAGTCTGCCATTTCTTCATCCACATCGAGCTTTTGCATGAACAGGCTGCGGCTGCTATCAACTTCATCTGAATGCTTTTTGGCAGACTCTGCCATGTCTAGAATATTGATTCTCCAACCGGTCAATTCAGATGTCAAACGTACATTTTGACCACCACGACCAATGGCGATGGCCAGGTTTTCCTCGTCAACCACCACATCCATGGAGTGACGTTCTTCATCGACCACAATGCTTGAAACATTGGCAGGTGCCAATGCACCAATCACAAACTGTGCGGGGTCTTCGCTCCACAACACAATATCCACACGTTCACCCGCCAGTTCGTTGGTGACAGCCGTCACACGCGTCCCCCGCACACCCACACAAGTTCCAATAGGGTCAATGCGTTTGTCGTGCGACAACACAGCCACCTTGGCACGAGAGCCTGCATCACGAGCACAGGATTTAAGCTCCAGAAGACCCTGTTCAATTTCTGGCACCTCGTTGCGAAACAGTTCCATCATAAATTCGGGCGCTGAACGAGACAATAAAATGGGCGCGCCGCGCAAAGTGAGATCAACCGACATTATCATAGCACGTACCCTGTCACCGGTACGAAAATTTTCTTTTGGGATCATCTCGTTACGCCGAAGTCTTCCCTCAACTCGACCTGATTCCACAATCAAATCACCCTTGTCCATGCGCTTGACGGTGCCCACAAAAATTTTGTCACCGCGAGACATGAAGTCATTGAGCAACATTTCACGCTCGGCATCACGAATCTTTTGCAAAATGACCTGCTTGGCAGCCATAGCACCAATGCGTCCAATAGGCAGAGATTCAACAGATTCCTCAATATATTCATCAACTTCAATATCAGAAATTTGCTCTTTGGCTTCAAACAGCAAAATTTCCTGATCAGGCAGTTGCAAGCCCGCTTCATCGGGCACCACATGCCAGCGCCTGAAGGTTTCATATTGGCCGCTGTCACGGTCAAGAGCGACACGAATATCCACATCGCCAGAATAAACTTTTCTGGTGGCCTGTGCCAACGCTTGCTCTACAGCAGAAAAAACCACATCACGCTCGACATTCTTTTCGCGTGAAATAGCATCAACCAACATTAACATTTCCCGATTCATACCATCACTCTCCTGTTTTTTTTGGTCAATTCACATTTATGGTATTTGCGATGCATCATTTAGTATGGATGCATGCTCCTTAAAACTCACCATAGGTGCCAAACGGGCATCTTTCAGATCACTCAAAACAAAATCCAGCGCTTGTAAAGGCGGCAACTGACGTTTTTTTCCTGGTTTCTGACCTGGCTTCATGGGCAGTTCGTCACGCCAGACAATTTGCCAATGAGGCTCGGTCCCTATCTCCGCACCCACATTATCCAGGCACTCAAGCACACCACGAAATTTCTTGCGACGACCATTAGCCTGACCATTGGTCACACTACCCAAAGGAAACTGCAATGGAAGTTTTAATGTAATATCAACAACTTGACCAGTAAATCGCTCAAAATCCTGCTGATGGCGCAAAGGCCTGTCAATGCCAGGTGAAGACACTTCAAGTCGTTTGTAATTCACACCTTCCACTTCCAACACATACTGCAATTGCCGAGTTACTTTCTCGCAATCTTCCACAGTGACTGATAGCACCTGTGAGGAAGGTAGCCATGGAAAATCAATGGTCACACGCAACAACCCGCCCACAGACCGTTGGACATCCACCAGGTCATACCCCAAGCCTTTTACTGTTTGTGCTACTAATTCCCCAAACGCCACCATCAACTCCCAAAAAACCTCAATTCATTCAAAAACAAAAGACCAAAAAAAACGGGCGGAAGTAACTCGCCCGTTTGGTCGTGAAGTCTTGAGTGTATCTGAAAAGTGGCAAACAATTCGATTTGAATTGATCAGGGGTGCGTTTCAACGACACCAAACAAAACTCACTTCTGG
>CAIYWD010000173.1 GCA_903929815.1 uncultured beta proteobacterium | reverse complement strand
GGGCGCGTTCAACTGAGGAATCCAGGTTGAACAAGTGCCGCTATCCTACAATCACCTTAATTTTTCAGCCGGTGTAGCTCAGTCGGTAGAGCAGCTCATTCGTAATGAGAAGGTCGGGTGTTCGATTCATCTCTCCGGCACCATGTCAATCAACAACTTAGCCATGATTTACACTCGGGCTAAGTTGTTTTTTTGAACAATTACAGACAATTTACAGACTGCGGTACATGTTTTTGTACCGTGGAATCAACTTGTTCGTCGTAGTGGCGCACCGTGCAAGCTTGACACACGCCGCGATTCAAGTTGATTTGGTTTCACATCCGGCACGGTTCATGGCTGATCCATACAATGAAAAAATGAACGATTCACCCAACCCATCGCCTATTCAGCGCTCTCGGCGCAAGCTGCCCATTGGCATTCAGACCTTTGCCAAAATCCGTGAAGACAATGCCTATTACGTTGATAAAACGGGCTTTGCTGTGGATTTGGCTGAAAGGGGAACCTACTATTTTTTGTCGCGCCCCAGGCGGTTTGGCAAAAGCCTGTTTCTGGACACCTTGAAAGAGCTTTTTGAAGGCAATCTACCGCTGTTCAAAGGGCTGGCGGCAGAAAACCGGTGGGACTGGTCCAAAAAACACGCGGTGATTCGTATCAGCTTTGGCGGCGGGGTGCTGGGGTCTGTGGCAGATTTGGGTCAAAGCCTGCACCAGCAATTGAGTGCGCTGGAGCGTCAATACCAGTTGCCTGCAGAATTTCAGGACGCACGCAGTCGTTTGAAAGACCTGATATTGCGTCTGGCAAAGCGTACCGGCCTGCGTGTTGTCATATTGGTTGATGAATACGACAAACCCATTCTTGATCGCCTTGACAAGCCTGACATCGCCATTCAAATACGGGAAGTACTCAAAGATTTGTATTCGGTCATCAAGGACAGCGATGCATATATTGAATTTGCCTTTTTGACCGGCGTATCCAAGTTCAGCAAAGTCAGCCTGTTTTCAGGGCTGAATAACCTTGAAGACATCACGCTTGATGCTGCCTACAGTGACATTTGCGGTTACACCGACGCCGATGTGGATAGAGTGTTTGCACCGGAGCTAGTTGGGTTGGATCGTGATGAAATTCGTCGTTGGTACAACGGCTACAACTGGCTGGGAACGGCGGTCTATAACCCGTTTGACTTGCTGAAACTGTTTCGATTTCGGGAGTTTCGGTCATTCTGGTTTGAATCGGCCACGCCAGGTTTTTTGGTCAAACTGCTGGAACAACGCCAGCAATTCACCCCAGATTTGTCGTGCATTGTGGCCCCCGAGACGCTGCTCTCCACCTTTGATGTAGGCAACATTCCCGTTGAGGCTCTGCTGTTTCAGACGGGTTATCTGACCATAGACAGTGTGCGACACCTTGCAGGTCTGATGCAAATCAAGTTGCGCTACCCCAACCTGGAGGTGCGCACCAGCCTCAATGCCGTGTTGCTTCAAAGCCTGACAGCCCACGCCACCCAATATGGCATCCATGCCACACGCCTCTATGACCTTCTGACTGCGCATGACTTTGAAGGCCTGAAAAACCTGTTCCATGCCTTTTACGCCAGCATTGCCAGTGACTGGTATCGCAAGAATGAATTGAGCCACTACGAGGGCTATTACGTCAGCATTTTCTATAGCTACTTTGCCGCACTGGGCATCGACATCCGTCTGGAAGACCCTACCAATGTGGGCAGAATTGACATGACGGTACTGTTTAACGCCCAGGTATTTTTGTTTGAATTCAAGGTGGTGGAACTGTCACCCAAAGGCCGTGCCCTGCAGCAAATCAAGGACATGAACTACGCCCAAAAGTACCAGGCGCGGGGCGAGCCTATTCATCTGATTGGCGTGGAGTTCAGCAAGGCTGACCGCAACATCGTCGGGTTTGAAGTTGAAACGCTATCAACATAATAGTTAACTACACAGTCTGGATAAGGATATGGTCAACAATAAGTTGTGCATTTGGCCGTCAGAGTTAAAGATGCAATGCCAGGCGCAAATCGTGCGGTGTGGCCCAGCCACATAAGCGATTTGTAACAACGCAGTGCGCCCAAATCTGACGAGCCAAATGCACAACTTATTATTGACCATATCCTTAGAAGACAGTATTTTCCAATTCAGGTATGAGCCTGAATTGGAAAATACTAGTGCCAAGACATCAGGAAACGGCGAGCCAAACAGACGTTCTGCTGCGGTAGTGCCATCAGTACGCTTCAAGCCGTATGAATACTTGTCTGATCCGTCAGCGCACAATGGTGTGGATGCATTCGTAATCATTTGAATTGACTATACAATTATTCAAATACCATATCCTTAGCTGAACACCCCACATTTTTTATCTTCAAACTTATGCAAATTGCGGACCAGGGTATTGCCGACGACACGCGCCTTCATGGCAACAAACTCACCATTGGCATCGTTCAAGCTCGTTTCAATGTGGGTGTGACCCACGCATTGGCAAAGGCCTGCCATGATGAACTCATCCAACTCGGTGTACCTGAAAAACACATCACCATGATACAAGTTCCTGGTGCGCTTGAAATACAGGTGGCTTTGATGGCATTGGCAGGCCAGCTCAAGTTTGATGCCTTGATTGCAATAGGCTGCATTGTTCGGGGTGAAACCTACCACTTTGAACTGGTGGCCAATGAATCTGCCGCGGGAGTCAGTCGGGTAGCGCTGGACTACCAAATACCTATCGCCAATGCCATTTTGACCACTAACACACTTGCGCAAGCTGTCGCCCGCCAAACAGACAAAGGGCGCGATGCAGCCCGCGTTGCCGTTGAAATGGCCAATCTGATGGACGCACTTTGATGTATCCCCCTACTCCTCCCAACATATTAGGCACGTCCAAGCGACCCCCCAGGCAGCCACGCAAAGGTCTGACCGACACGGGTGTTCGCAAGGCAGCCAGCAAGTCTGAACGTTCCAAATCGCGTGCATTTGCCCTGCAAGCCCTTTACCAAATAATCGTAGGCAAAAATACAGCGGCTGATGTGGATGTATTTACCCGTGATTTGGCAGGTTTTTCCAAAGCCGATGCCGTGCATTTTGATGTCTTGCTTCACGGCTGTGCAAAGCATGCCTTGGCGCTCGATACCTTGATTGTGCCCATGCTCGATCGCAAACTCACCGACATTTCTCCCGTAGAGCACGCAGTCATGTGGATTGGTGCGTATGAACTGCAACACTGCCCTGATATTCCGTGGCGTGTGGTGCTCAACGAATGTATTGAGCTGGCCAAGGAATTTGGCGGCACTGATGGCCACAAGTACGTTAATGGCGTACTTAACGTGTTAGCCCGCCAGTTGCGGATGGCTGAGGTCCATTCAGATGAACAGCGCCACGCCGCCTGATGCCTTTTTGGTGGCCTCCCATTTTTCGTGGCCAGTTCGCGTCTATTGGGAAGACACAGATGCCGGTGGCGTGGTGTATTACGCCAACTACCTGAAGTTTTTTGAACGTGCCCGCACCGAGTGGTTGCGTGCTTCAGGCATCCATCAACAGGCCATGCACACACAAACGGGTGGCATGTTTGTGGTAAGCGAGGCCCACGTTCGCTACCTCAAAAGTGCTCACCTAGATGATGAACTGATGGTGACATGCACCTTGATTGAACGGGGGCGTGCATCGGTCATGATATGCCAGCAAGCCTTGATAACATCTTCTGATCACGCAGTGTTGCTGAGTGAGGCACGCATTCGCGCAGGCTGGGTCAATGCTTTGGGCAAACCTGCCAGAATTCCCCAAGACATTCAAAACAAGCTGATATGAACCAAGATCTTTCTATTTGGACTCTGGTGCAAAACGCCAGCCTGGTGGTGCAACTCGTCATGTTGCTGTTGATGATGATTTCCATTGCGAGTTGGGCAGCCATTTTTCGTAAACTGTTTTCTTTAGGTAAAGTCAAATCGCTCAATGACAATTTTGAGCGTGAATTTTGGTCAGGCAGCAACCTCAATGATTTGTACGCAGCAGCAGCCAAAAATGCGCGAACGGCAGGGCCAATGGAGCGTATTTTTGCCAGCGGTATGTGCGAATACCAAAAACTGCGCGAGCGTCGCATCACCGACCCCGTCACCCTGATGGACGGTGCGCGTCGTGCCATGCGGGCGAGTTTTCAACGTGAAATGGATGTCGTTGAAACCCATTTGTCATTTTTGGCTTCTGTGGGTTCAGTGTCGCCTTACGTTGGTTTGTTTGGCACAGTTTGGGGCATCATGCATGCTTTTACGGGCTTGGCTGCGCTCACACAAGTCACGCTGGCGACTGTAGCCCCTGGTATTGCAGAGGCTCTGGTTGCTACTGCCATTGGGTTGTTTGCTGCCATTCCGGCTGTGGTGGCTTACAACCGTTTTGCGCGAGACATTGACCGCACCGCCATTCGGCTGGAAACCTTTATTGAAGAGTTTTCCAATATTTTGCAGCGCAATGTGGGGGCTCAATCGGCCTCTGGGCACTAAAGGTAAAGGATTCAGTCATGCCTGCTGTCATTCACCGTGGGCGGGGACGCCGAACCATCAACGAAATCAATATGGTTCCGTTTATTGACGTGATGCTTGTGCTGTTGATTATTTTCATGGTCACTGCCCCGCTGATTGCACCTAGTGTCATTGATTTACCCAGCGTAGGCAGGGCAGCCAAGCCGCCTAATCAGGTGGTGCAAATCATCATTGGCAAGGATGAAACCCTTGAACTCAAGCAAAAAGATCAGTCCAGGTCTATCAGCATCAAAGACATTGCGCGTGCTGTCAAGCAGGCGCAAACCGCCAAGAACAATTTAGCGGTCGTGATTAGCGCTGACAAAAGTGTGAAATATGAATCTGTGGTGCGGGTGATGGACACCTTGCAGCGTGCAGGTGTCGAGCGCGTGGGTTTATCGGTGCAACTTGTTTATTAGGCTATGGTCAACAATAAGTTGTGCTTATGGCCGTCAGAGTTGGGAGGCAATGCTAGACGCAAATCGCGCAGTGTGGCCCAGCCACATAAGCGATTTGTAACGACGCAGTGCACCCAAATCTGACGAGCCAAATGCACAACTTATTGTTCCATATCCTTAGTTCACACCATGCACCAAAGCGCTGAACGGCTTGAATTTGCGCCACCTGCCACCTCGGGTATATTGCGTGCGTTGATATTGGCGATTCTTGCGCATGGCCTGTTGCTGGTGGCATTGACGTGGGGGGTACATTGGCAGCGCGATGCGCAAGTGATCAGCGTCGAGGCCGAACTGTGGTCTGCCGTGCCACAAGAAGCAGCACCGCCAGCCCCAGAGCCGCTTGTACCAGATTTAGCCCCACTTGAAGAAACCCCGCCATCCCCAGAACCATCTGACGTTGATATTGTCCAGGAACAGGAAAAATTGCACCGGCAAAAGCAAAGGGCGATTGAAGCCATGCACGACAAGAAATGGCAACAACAAAACAAGTTGGCAAATGCCAAGCAAGAAAAACTCGAAAAGCAGAAACAGGCAGAACAAGCACGCCAGGCTGCTACAGCCAAGAAAAGTACAGCACTTGACTCTAAACAACTCGAAGCCCTGCATCAAGATCAAATACAACGCTCATTGGGCATGGCGGGTTCAGCCGGATCGGCCAATGCCACAGGCACAGCACAAAAGTCATACGGACCATCTACCGGTTATGCCGGACGCATTCGTGCCCGCATCAAACCCAATATTGTGTTTACAGAAGATGTTCTGGGCAACCCAACGGCTGAAGTAGAGGTGCGAACATCGTCGGATGGCACCATCATCGGACGCAAATTGATTAAATCCAGCGGTCATAAAGCTTGGGATGATGCCGTCATCAAGGCCATTGACAAGACCGAAGTGCTACCACGCGATACCGATGGAAAAATTGTCAGTCCCCTTACGATTGTTTTTAGTCCCAAGGACTAACCGGTTCCCCACTTAGGATATGGTCAATAATAAGTTGTGCATTTGGCTCGTCAGATTTGGGCGCACTGCGTCGTTACAAATCGCTTATGTGGCTGGGCCACACCGCACGATTTGCGCCTAGCATGGCATCCCAACTCTAACGGACAAATGCACAACTTATTGTTGACCATATCCTAAATGGGAAGCCGGGTTTTTGAACCACGCCACAAAATCCCATTCAATTGAACCAGTGCCATAGCTGACAAAAATAGGATTTCTATCATTTTTGATGTGAAACATGGGTTAGACTG
>CAIYWD010000172.1 GCA_903929815.1 uncultured beta proteobacterium | reverse complement strand
GCCCGCGCTTCCAGGAATGATGCTATGATTTTTTGCAACATTTCATGTTAAGAAATCGGCCTCTAACGCACGTCCCACTTGCATAGTTTGCTATTATTTTTGCAACTTAGATCAGACATGGCAGTCACCACATCACTTTGAAACGCACCCGGAAGCGAGGGCAAGATGCCCCCGCTCCCATTGGTACTTTCATCATTTTTAAATCAACAACGGGTCCACATCTACTGCCCAGCGAATCAACCCCTTGCACTGAGGCTCTGAGCGCGTGGTGCGCAGCACGGTTTGCCAGATGTTCAAAAAACGTTGCAATGCCGTGCGCGAATGGCTCTCGATAAGCATTTGGGCACGCTCAATGTTGGCAATACGCTGGATGCTCATGGGTACTGCTGAATACAGCGTGATGTGTTTTAGCAATAGCGCTGCGTTGGGCATCTGGGCACTGGCCTGGCTGGCGGCGTTCAAAAAAGCCTGGGCTGTTTCCTGTGTGCGGGCCTCGGCGCGTACCAGTGCCTGAAAGCTAAAAGGTGGCATCCCGGCTGTTTGACGTTCAACAAGTTGGGACTTGGCAAATGCAGGGTAGTCGTGGCGCTTGAGAGATTCAAACAACGGATGCGTAGGGTGAAAGGTCTGCACCCACATTTCACTGCGGTGGGTGTTGCTGGCATCTCGCCCAGCACGGCCTGCGGCCTGCATCAATAAGCTAAAAAGGCGCTCAGGCGCACGAAAATCGCTGGAAAAAAGAGCACTGTCAGGGTTAATGGCGGCCACGAGTGTGATGCGGCGAAAGTCATGGCCCTTGGCAATCATCTGCGTCCCCACCAGCACATCCACTTCGCCTGAATGCACCCGTGCCAGTTGCGATTCCAAAGACCCTTTGAGTTTTGTGGTGTCGGCATCAATGCGGACCATGCAAACAGGGTTGCCGTCAGGGCGTTTAACCTCCGACAGCAGTTGTTCCAGGTGTTCTTCCAAACGCTCAGTGCCCCGCCCGACAGTCGCAATGTCAAGGTTGCCACATGTAGGGCAGGTTCGCGGCACACGCTCGGTAAAGCCGCAGTGGTGACAGCGCAAGGTGCGGTCAATTTTGTGAAACACGCGGTAGGCGCTGCAATGAGGGCATTCGCTTTTCCAATCGCAGTCGGTGCATTGCAATACAGGTGCGTAGCCACGCCGGTTCAAAAACACCATACATTGTTCGCTACGGGCAATGCGTTCGGTGATGGCTTGCAACAGTGGCGGCGAAATAACACAGGCTTTGGGTTGATGGTTCATATCGACCCGGCGCACCAAAGGCAATCCCCCCTGTGCGGATAACGATGCACCCACACGGCTGGGCATCTCAATACGCAGATAGCGCCCACCTTCAGCGGCTGGCCGACTGTGATACCAGCTTTCGAGCGACGGGGTAGCCGATCCCAGCATCACCCGGGCACCCTCCAGACGGCCACGGTAAATAGCTAAGTCACGCGCAGAATATCTGGCGCCCTCGTGACTTTTATAGCTGGGGTCATGCTCTTCATCGACGATGATCAGTTGAAGGTGTGGCATGGCCGCAAAGACTGCCATGCGCGTTCCCAACACAATTCGAGCGCTGCCACTGTGTGCTGCCAGCCAACTTTTCAGACGCTGCGCCGGAGCCATGCCACTGTGCATGGACACTACTGCGCTCTGACCGTAGTGGGGACAAAAACGATTTTTGAATCGCTCCTCAAGTTGGGGGGTGAGGTTGATTTCTGGCACCATCACCAAGGCCTGAGCATGCTCAGAGCCTGCCAAGAGTTCTGACGTACATCGCATGAACACTTCGGTCTTGCCACTGCCTGTAGCCCCAAACAGCAAACATGGCCCATCGTAGGTATGAAATTGGCCTATAGCCCTTGCCTGCTCTGTAGTGAGTGCTATTAAATCAGAATCGTTTGACGCGCTGGAAGGTTGAACGTCAGCACTGTCGGTGGCATGTTTTCCCAGACGGCGTGAGAGCTGCAAGGTGTTCAAGTCGCGCAATTGAGGTGGCAGAGCTGCAAGTGCGACCTCGCCGGTGGATCGTTGGTAGTAGTTGGCTGCAAAGTCAATCAATGCCCGCCAGGCAGGGGTTAACGGAGGAATGGCATCGAGCGCTGCAGCAATCATGCGCAATCGAGCGGGGTCAATCGCGATGGGAACTGAGTGAGGCGGATCATCCCACACCACACCCAGCAATTCACGCTGGCCTAAAGGCACCCGAACCAAAGTACCCGGGCACAGAGGTTGGTCGCTCAGGTAAGTCAATGCACCGGCCATATTGCTGTGAGCCGGTGTATGCAAAATCACAGAAATCAAGGTGGGCATGGTGTGACAAAGTTGGGATAACAAGTTCATGTGAACTGGCGAAACAGGGTGCGTTTCAAAGTGATGTGGCTTTGCTTGGGTGCGACATCCAAATCCCCCCCTAACCCCACTTTGAAAAAGGGGGGTTAGGGGGGATTTGGTTTTTTTATTGCACCACATCACTTTGAAACGCACCTGGCGAAACAGGTGACAAGTAACTGATTCATCATCGCTTTCAAAGTCACCTCTGTTTTCTGTGGATAACTTTGTTGATAAGCAGTCAAAAGGTGTTGCTAGTCCTTATAAATCAAGGGGTTCGTCAGATTGCCAAAAGATCAAGCAATTTATTAATATGAATATAAATCAACAAGTTAAAATCACAATCCTTTAAGTAGCATGTTTTTAAGATGAATTTGGAGTTGATATGAACAGTCCTCAAATTTGTGCATAAGTGACCATTTTTTTACCATTTTCAACGCCAAATGATCAAAATCCAGGAAATCATGGGGATCGATGAGTTGCAGGTATCAAAATACCGCGCACATGGCCTTTAAGCACCATGACCTGATTCAAATGATCAAACTCCAGACTGTCGGCTGTAAAACGATCTGCATCACGGGTGAGTTGTACGGGTTGGTGCGATTGAACACGTTTGGCATTGGTCAAAACATTCAGAAATTCACCGCTAAAACCCAGTGCCGATTGAGCTTGACCCCGTTTATCAACAGTTGCAGCGCGCAACACCCTGGCCTGGCCTATCAATTGAACTTCAGAGGCGTTGCCGTTGGTGATGGCATGGCGTGCTGTGGCCGTGCTCAAACGACCGTCCTCATCGAAAGAGCGAATCTGCACCTGATCAATTTCAAGCGTGTCTGTGTCTGGGTAATGACGTGCCTCACCACCTATGACCTCACTTTGCAGACGTCCATGGGCTGCATAGGTTCTAAGGGAAAACTGGCGCATGAAATAATCATTTTCATGCAATGGGGTGACTGCGACCTCTGGTACGGTGATGACGGGTGTCATTCGCGCCAGCCAATACGTTGCCATGGCCAGCACACCCATCAAAAACGCAGGCAAATACAAGGTAAACCGATCCCATAGCCTCCAAGACAAGGTCACTCTTGTGCCTCATGCAGCAGTTGGGCGTAGCGACCACTGGCAACAAGCAACACATCACAACATTCGCGCACAGCACCTGCACCGCCTGGCCGTTGGGTGATGAAATCAGCCACGGCAATGACCTCTGGGTGTGCATTGGCCGGCGCACAGGCGAATGCGCTGCGCTTCATCATGGGCAAATCAGGCCAATCGTCACCCATGGCTGCGGTTTGCGACCAATCCAGCCCCAAAGACTGCATGATGGCCTCTGCGGCTGGCCGTTTAATGGTTGTACCGTAATGAACGTGTTGAATGCCCAATTCTGACAATCGAACGCGCAAGGCTTGAGAGTCTCGTCCGGTAATGACTGCGGGTGTCATGCCTGCGCGCAAAAGCAGCTTGATGCCATGTCCGTCAAGAGAATGAAATCGTTTGAAGGTTTCACCGGCCTCTGAAACATACACACCGCCGTCAGTCAAAACACCATCGACATCAAAAATAATCAGCTTGATGCCCTGTGCCTTGAGCAATAACTCAGGGGGAAATGTCAGGATAGGGTTCATCAGATCACCTTGGCGCGCATCAAATCGTTACTATTGAGCGCCCCACAAAACTGGCCATCATCATTGACCACCAACACACTGGTGATACAGCGCTTCTCCATCAAATCAACCGCCTCAACGGCCAGAGCATCGGGGCTGATGGACCAAGGTGCGGGGTGCATGACCTGCTCTGCCGTACAGGCTCGCAAATCAACTCCTTTTTCAATCAGACGGCGCAAATCACCATCGGTAAAAATGCCCAGGACTCGGTCGTGCTCGTCGAGCACAGCACTCATGCCCAGGCCTTTGGCGCTCATTTCCTGCATCAATTGGCTAAAGGTGGCCTTCAGCCCCACATGGGGAATGGCATGACCGCTGCGCATGACATCACGTACATGGGTCAATAATTTGCGCCCCAAAGCACCTCCGGGATGGGAACGGGCAAAGTCATCTGCCTGAAAGCCTCGTGCATCGAGCAGCGCCACAGCGAGTGCATCGCCCAAGGCCATTTGTGCTGTGGTGCTGGCTGTCGGGGCTAAATTGAGGGGGCAGGCTTCTTTTTCAACGCTGCTGTCCATAAAAAAATCACTGTGATGCGCCAAGATGGAATCTGGCTTGGCGCTCATGGCAATCAATGGCACACCCAGTCGCTTGAGCATGGGCAACAGGGTGGTGATTTCTTCAGACTCTCCACTGTTGGAAATGGCCAAAACTGCATCTTGTGGCTGGATCATTCCCAAGTCGCCGTGGCTGGCTTCAGCCGGATGCACAAACATGGCCGGTGTTCCGGTCGATGCCAGTGTGGCCACAATTTTGCGGCCAATATGACCACTTTTGCCCATCCCCATCACGACCACACGCCCTTTTAGGGACAGAATCAACTGAACAACGTGCGCGAAGGTTTCCCCCACATGCTGCTTGAGATGCAGCACAGCGGCAGCCTCAATGTCCAGAGCCTGGTGTGCCAGCGCAATGGCGCGTGAGGCATCAAAAGGGGTCATCAACATTTGGCAGTGAATGCAAAAGTTAAAACGGCAGTTTCATGCCACCGGGCAGCCCTGGCATGCCTGCGGTAATTTTGCTCATTTTTTCAGTAGATGTGTCTTCGGCCTTGCGTACCGCGGCATTGAAAGCTGCGGCGACGAGGTCTTCGAGCATGTCTTTGTCATCCGAGAGCAAAGAAGGGGCAATGGTGACACGGCGTACATCGTACTTGCAGCTCATAATCACTTTAACGAGGCCTGCGCCAGATTCTCCAGTGACTTCAATATTGCCCAGATCGTCCTGGGCTTTTTTCATGTTGTCCTGCATGGCTTGCGCCTGTTTCATCAGGCCGGCGATTTGTCCTTTGTTGAACATGGGTATCCTTGGTTGGTTTTGAAAAGTTTATAACGATTTGATACTGCCTGGGACGATTTTCGCCCCAAACTCGCGCATCAGGGATTGCACAAAAGGGTCGGCTGAAACGATTTTTTCAGCCAGTGACTGGAGCTGAACTGCTGCTGCGGCATTGCGTTTGGCCGGACTATCAAGAACGCGCCCCACTTCAACGACCAAACGCACCAAGAAGCCAGCACCCGCCAAGGCTGCTGCCAGGCGATCACGGCTGCCGCTTTGGTTCAGAGATTCGCGCTCAACGCGCAGCAGCCATTGGTCGGTGTCACGTGCTACCAATTGCGATTGCAGCGCCAGTTCACGCGCCATGGCGTTGATGGATTCTGACGCGATAAGCTGCCCCACGGTAGCATGCCAGAAATCTCCATCTGCGCTGGGTTCAAGAGTGGGCGTGTCGTTTGTGGGGATGTCTCGTACCGACGTGGCGGGTACACGCACCTTCAGTGCTTTAAGTTGAGTAGCTACAGGCGCTTGTTCAGCGGACGCTACAGCCTGTTTTGATGCAGACAATTTTGCACGATTCATGTCAACCACACGCAAATGCTGGCCTGCCGGACGATGTTGATTAACTGTACTTTCAGTAGCACCCTGTGCTTTATTCACGGGCGTTAGAGTCTTGTTTGGCTCTAGGGATTGAACCGGTTCAGCGGTCGCAATGCCTGTTTTCAGTGTTTTTTTTTCAGCCACTGCGCCACTGGCGGGTTTAAACGCCAACAGACGCAACAACACCATGGTCAATGCAGCGTATTCGTCAGGGGCCAAGCCCAAGTCAGCACGTCCATGCAGACAAATGCTGTAGAGCAATTGGGTTTCATCGGCAGGCATGAGCGCCGCCAGTCGTGCAAGCTCGGCCAGATCGGGGTCGGTGTCATCGGTTTGTGCGGCATCGGGGACCATTTGCAGCACGGCCATACGCTGCAACACGCCACTCATTTCTTCAAGCGTTGATGCTGCACTCAATCCATTCAAACGCAGCGTTTCAGACGTTTCAACCACTGTTTTGCCATCGCCTCTGGCCAGTGCATCGAGCAGCCCAAACACATAAGAGCGATCAACACTGCCAAGCATTTGACGCACCAGCATCTCTTGCAACACACCCGCGCCAAACGCAATGGCCTGATCGGTCAAACTCAAGGCATCGCGCATAGAGCCATGTGCCGCACGCGCCAAGAGTTTGAGGGAAGGCTGGTCTGCCTGCACCTGTTCGGTCAGCAAAACACGTTGCAAATGTTCACGAATGGTTTCGGGGGCCATGGGGCGCAGGTTGAACTGCAAACACCGTGAAAGCACTGTCACAGGCACTTTTTGGGGGTCGGTGGTGGCCAGAACAAATTTAAGATATTCGGGAGGTTCTTCGAGTGTTTTCAACATGGCATTGAACGCCGTGTTGGTCAGCATGTGAACTTCGTCAATCATGAACACCTTGAAGCGCCCCTGCACAGGCTTATAAACCGCCTGCTCCAAAAGGGACTGAACTTCATCCACTCCTCGATTGGAAGCAGCGTCAAGCTCGGTGTAATCCACAAACCGACCGCTGTCAATGTCCACACACGCTTGGCAAACCCCACAAGGGTTGGCGGTGATAGTGCCTTGACCATCAGCACCCTGGCAATTGAGCGACTTGGCCAAAATACGCGACACCGTGGTTTTACCCACCCCGCGCGTGCCGGTAAACATATAGGCATGGTGCAAGCGCTGGGTGGTCAGGGCATTGGTGAGTGCCTGCACCACATGGTCTTGCCCCACCATTTCAGAAAAATTGCGTGGACGGTATTTACGTGCGAGTACAAAATAGGACATGGCGCAGATTCTACGGGCATGATGGGCTTCCATTTTGCACTCAAAGACAAGATTATTGTTGGCCATATCCTAACCAGGACACCACCCAAGTGAAGCGCAGCCGTTGTCAAAAGAAAGCCTGCAGCGCGCACTGGTTCAGTTTAATTACTTGTAAAAATTATTTATTTTTAACAGGTTAGAATAAATTCACACAGTGATGATGACCGGTCAAATCCATGATTTGACCCCAATGGCACTACCTTAAGCATTAGTTCTATAAAAACAATAGGTTAGCAAAAAGTGTAGGTCGGGTTAGCGCGTAGCGCGTAACCCGACATTTAATCGTAACCCGACATCTTCATGCGCTGGAATATCAGGTATCTGTCGGGTTACGCCCTTCGGGCTAACCCGACCTACTGGATCATGATGTCAAAATAGATGCCAAAACGGCCTGTAACCCTTACCCCATCTGCATAAGTAGCTATTAAAAAAATAGCAATTAACCCCGCTCGTACCAGTCCTTGGAGCGATTCACGATGTTGACCACCAGCAACATCACCGGCACTTCAATCAACACCCCCACCACCGTCGCCAATGCCGCGCCAGAATTGAAGCCAAACAGGCTGATGGCAGCGGCTACAGCCAGTTCAAAGAAGTTGGACGCACCAATCAAAGCCGATGGGCAGGCCACCGAATGCTTTTCACCCACTGCACGGTTGAGCAGATAGGCCAGCCCAGAGTTGAAAAGCACCTGAATCAGAATGGGCACCGCCAGCAGGGCAATGATGATGGGTTGCTTCAAAATGGCTTCGCCCTGAAATGCAAACAGCAGCACCAGCGTACACAGCAGCGCAGCCATCGACCACGGGCCAATGCTCGCCATGGCCGCATCGAAGGCAGCCTGGCCTTTTTGAAGCAATGACTTGCGCAGTATCTGGGCGATGACGACAGGAATCACAATGTACAGCACCACCGAGATCAGCAAGGTGTCCCACGGCACAGTGATGGAAGACAGCCCCAGTAAAAACGCCACCAGCGGTGCAAACGCGACCACCATGATGCTGTCGTTCAGTGCGACTTGCGACAGAGTAAACAAGGGGTCGCCACCTGTGAGGCGGCTCCAGACAAAGACCATGGCGGTGCAAGGCGCTGCAGCCAACAAAATCAAGCCTGCGATGTAACTGTCAATTTGATCGGCTGGCAGCAACGGCGCAAACCAGTGGCGAATGAACACCCAGGCCAAAAATGCCATGCAAAAAGGCTTGACCAGCCAGTTCACAAACAGTGTCACACCAATGCCCTTGACATGTTTTCGCACCTCACCCAATGCCGAAAAATCAACTTTCAGCAGCATCGGGATGATCATCACCCAGATCAGCACGCCCACCGGCAGGTTGACTTGCGCGATTTCCATGCGTCCAATGGCTTGAAACACATAAGGCAAAAACTGCCCCAACACGACACCAACGACGATACATAAAAACACCCACACCGAGAGAAAACGCTCAAACACGCTCATCGGCGCGCCTGCTTCGCGTTTGCCCGTCACTTCACACTGCGCACTCATGGTTCATACTCCTTGGTTTGACAAGTCTTTGAGCCGCTGCACGCCAACCGGTTCTTCTTTCAAGAGCGGCACCAGCGCATAACGATGGGCATGGTGGGTGGCGACGGCTTCAATGTCACGCAGCTCATTTTTTGCCCGTTGTTTTAGAAGTGGCGATGTGACCGCGGCAGCCGCCACACTGTTATTAATGACCCATGCCCAAGGTTCAATCCCTGCGCGTCGCAAATCGGCTTGCAGGTTGGCTGCTTCTAGGACAGGCGTTGTTTCAGCCAGCGTCACGATCAGCACCTTGGTTTGTTTGGGGTCTTGCAACTGCATCATTGGTGTGGTGAAGTGGCCTTTTTCTCCCGTTTGGCGAACGATGTCTCGGTGGTAAGCACCGGTGGCATCAAGCAAAAGCAAGGTGTGGCCGGTCGGTGCGGTGTCCATCACCACAAATTTTGTACATGCTTCGCGGATCACCTTCGAGAACGCCTGAAACACGGCAATTTCTTCGGTGCAGGGCGATAGCAAGTCTTCTTCCAGCACGGCGCGACCAGCGGCATCCAACTGTGCGCCTTTATCGGACAGCACTTGCGCACGGTACTGCTTGGTCACCTCATGCGGATCAATGCGGCTGACGGTAAGGTTCTCTAATGTGCTGTTCAATGTTTCCATCACATGCGCAGCAGGGTCAGAGGTGCTCAAATGCACAGGAAAACCGCGCGTGGCCAACTCTACTGCCACGGCAGCGGCCAGTGTGGTTTTTCCAACCCCGCCTTTGCCCATCAACATCACCAAACCATGGCCATCAGCGACCATGTCATCCACCAAGGAGGCCAGGCTGGGAGCGTGGATGTGGGGTGCATCACAAGGCTTGTTGGGCGTGGCATCGGCTTCCACCAGCAATTGCTGCAATGCCGCCAGCCCCACCAGATTGAAGGCTTTGAGGCCGATAAGATCTGTCGGCAAGCCTTGCAGTGCAGTGGGCAAGTTGTGCAGTACCGCTTGCTCTCTTTGAAAAATAGCTTGTGCCCATTCGTCGTGAAGCGTTTCAGAGGCAGGAAATACGCCGTTGATGACCAAATACTGTTGGGTCAGTCCAATTCCTGCGAGTTCACTGTGTGTTCGTACTGCTTCATTTAATGTAGCTGTTTGCGCCCGTGCTACAAGGACGAGACGGGTTTTTTGTGGGTCAGCCAGCGCATCGACGGCTGCCTTGTACTGGGTGCGTTGTTTTTCCAGCCCTGCCAATGGCCCAAGGCACGAGGCATCGCCTTTGCCGTCTTCCAGAAAACCACTCCAGGCACCTGGCAATTGCAACATGCGAATGGTGTGGCCTGTGGGTGCGGTGTCAAACACGATGTGGTCAAACTCTTGTGTGAGCGAGCTGTCAATCAACAGTGCAGTGAATTCGTCAAATGCGGCAATCTCGGTGGTGCATGCGCCAGAGAGTTGTTCTTCAATGCCTTTAACGATCGCTTCAGGAAGGATGCCGCGCACAGGCCCCACGATGCGGTCGCGGTAGGCTTTTGCAGCCGCTTGCGGGTCGATTTCAAGGGCGCTTAAATTTGGCACAGCAGTGATCACAGTGATGTGGTTGCCGATGCTGATGCCAAACACCTGCCCCACATTGGAGGCGGGGTCTGTGCTGACCAGTAGCACACGTTTACCCGCTGCGGCCAACGCAATGGATGTGGCGCAGGCGATGGAAGTTTTTCCAACTCCGCCCTTGCCGGTGAAGAAAAGAAAACGTGGGGGGGATTGAAGAAATTGCATGTTAGAGGTCTGGGTCCTACGGGTTTATGTTGCGTTGCCACAGCAGCAACTGCCTGCTGGCTTGGCAGTCTCAGCCTTGTTGTCATGGCCGCAGCAGCCAGTCGTTGCTTTTTGGCCGATGTCACCGGCATGACTGGCAATGGGTTGGTGTGTGGAAAGGGTTGAGGTCAGAGGGATGTTTAACCAGCCCGCAAGAGTTTCGCGCTGAGGGTAACTGCCAGACAAAACCACTTGGCCATCAATGAGTGTGATGGGCAACGCTGCTTCTCCCACGCGCTGCAGCAGGTCTTTGACTGCTTCATGTTCTGCAAACGCCATAGGTTGCTGTGCCAAGTTAAAACGCTCAATGGGCACGCCGTTGTGCCGTGCCCAATCGACATCGGCCGAGAAATTGACCAATGCCTGGTCCACATCCGTGCCACAAACGCCACTGCTGCAACACAGGGCAGGATCGAAGACTTGTACTTTTTGCATGATGAAATTCCCTGGAAAAAAATAGACTTAAACGGATGTCAGCAGACCCATGCGATCCAGCTCTGCTTTAAATTTGTCTGGATCGTGCTGCAATTCGCCCAGTGGCAATGCTAAAAATGCCTCGATACGCGCTCTAAGAATCTGGTAAGCGGTCATGAAGGAGGCATCTATTTCTGCGTCAGTGCCACTGACATGTGCAGGGTCTTTTACACCCCAGTGGGTACGCAACACCTTACCTAGGTAAGCAGGACAAGTCTCACCCGCGGCATGGGCACACACGGTCACCACAATATCAGGCGTGTGGGGCAGGTTGTCCCAGGATTTACTGTGATAGCCCTCGGTGTTGATGCCTTCTCTCTTCAGCAGGGCCAAGGATCGTGGATGGACATGGCCAGTGGGGTGGCTGCCCGCGCTCATGGCGTGCCAGCCTTGCGGTGCCAGATGATTGAAGGTGGCTTCAGCCAAAATGGATCGGCAAGAGTTGCCGGTGCATAAAAAAAGAATGTTCATGGGTTGAATCCAGTGGATTTCTGAAATTAGTATTGACCATATCCTAAATATAACCGTTTAGACCCCGCCACCGTCATTCCCGCGAAGGCGGGAATCCAGACTGACTTTTTGTATCCATGAAGACCAAAATACACTGGATTCCCGCCTTCGCGGGAATGACGGCATTTGACATGAGGTCTAAACGCTTACTCCTAAGGATATGGTCAATAATAAGTTGTGCATTTGGCTCGTCAGATTTGGGCGCACTGCGTCGTTACAAATCGCTTATGTGGCTGGG
>CAIYWD010000171.1 GCA_903929815.1 uncultured beta proteobacterium | reverse complement strand
CCTGCAGCGTCGTCACGCCTACCCAGACGCGCCGCCAGTAGCCCACTCGGGCGCGTTCAACTGAGGAATCCAGGTTAAATGCAGTCATTCCCGCGAAGGCGGGAATCCAGTGTATTTTGGTCTTCATGGATACACAAAGTCAGTCTGGATTCCCGCCTTCGCGGGAATGACGGTGGCGGGGTCTAAACGGTTACCTAACGGCCAAATGCACAGCTTATTGTTAACCATATCCTAAATAATCCAGGATGATCAAAAATTGATGTATCGTGCAGCCATGAAATTTTTATTATTTGGTGGGCGTGCCTTCATGCGCGATTGGCGTGCAGGGGAATTGCGTTTGTTGATGGTGGCAATCACACTGGCAGTGGCAGCATTGGTTTCGGTGGGGTTTTTCGTCGATCGACTCAAAGGGGGGTTGCAGCGTGATGCACGTGATCTTTTGGGTGGCGATGCCCTAGTGGTCAGTGACAACCCTCTGCCTGCCGCGTTTATGGCTGAGGCACTTGCATTAAGGCTTCGTCATACCCGTTATCTCAGTTTTTCCACGATGGCTCAAACATCTGCAAGGCCCGAAACGCAAGGGGGTCACATTCAATTGGTGGCTTTGAAAGCCGTTGAAGCGGGCTACCCACTGCGCGGAAGTTTGCGCACCAGCACAGCGCCTGATGCACCAGATACCAAGACGCATGATGTGCCCATGCCAGGTCAGGTGTGGGTGGATGCAGCAGTATTGCAAAGCCTGAACCTGCGCATGAATGACACGGTGTTATTGGGTAACCTGGCATTGCGCATGACGCGCATCATCATCCATGAGCCTGACAGGGGGATTGGTTTTATGAATTTGTCGCCTCGGGTGATGATGAACCTCGCTGATGTCGCTGCAACCGGCCTGGTGCAGCCTGCGAGCCGTCTGCGTTATCAATTTTCTGTGGCAGGAGACGAGGCAGAAGTGCAGGCATTTGTAGAGAAGTCTCAGACCCATATCCGCACCACCAATCTGCGCGGGGTACAAGTGCAAACCTTGCAAAACGGTCGGCCTGACATCAGTAACACCCTGGATCGCATGGAAAAATTTCTTAATTTGGTGGCCTTATTGACTGCGTTGCAAGGTGCTGTAGCGGTTGCGCTGGCGGCGCGTAGTTTTGCTGCCAACCATCTAGACGATTGCGCCATGCTGCGTGTGCTGGGCTTGCGTCAGTCCACCATGGCTGCGGCTTATGGCGTTGAGTTTATTTGGACGGGATTGATCTCAAGTGCTGCTGGTGTGGTACTCGGCTTTGGAATTCACTTTGGCTTTGTCGCCTTGTTGGCAGGCTTGGTCAATTCTGATTTGCCTTCGCCTGGACTATGGCCGGCTCTGTTGGGTATGGGCATGGGATTGACGCTGTTATTGACATTCGGGCTGCCACCTGTCTTGCAGTTAGCCCAAGTTCCACCGCTTCGCGTTATCCGTCGGGAGGCTGGCCAACTCAAACGTGCCTCTGCGGCCGTTCTGGGGCTGGGCATTACCGGTTTTGCAACTTTGTTGATGGCAATGAGCAGCAACATCGCCTTGGGGCTGATTGTGGTGGGCGGCTTTGCGGTGGCGATCGTGTTGTTTGCCGCCTTGAGCTGGGTCGCCGTCAAACTGCTGCGCAGATGCATTAACGATGCCACAGCGCCCATGCCTTTGGTGCTGGCCACTCGGCAAATCTCGGCACGTCCGGCCTTTGCAGTGGTGCAGGTCAGCAGTCTGGCCGTAGGTTTGCTGGCGCTGGTGCTTTTGGTCTTGCTGCGTACCGACCTCATCAGCAGTTGGCAAGCGGCATCAAGCGCCAATGCGCCCAACCGTTTTGTCATCAATATCATGCCAGAACAAACTCCATCCTTTACAAAGGCGCTTAACCACGCCGGTATCATCCCATTGGACTGGTTTCCAATGATGCGAGGACGGCTAGTGGCTATCAATGGACATGATGTCAATGCCAATGATTACCAAGATGATCACGCCCGTCACTTGGTGGATCGCGAATTCAACCTGTCGTACAGCACACGCCAGCCATCGCACAACGTGGTGGTGACAGGACGCTGGAGAGAAAATGAAGCAGATGCCATCAGCATCGAAGAAGGCATTGCCAAAACGTTAGGACTGTCCATAGGTGATAGCCTGACTTTTGAGATGGGCGGTATGCAAAAAACAGCCAACATCACGTCGCTGCGCAAAGTCGATTGGATGTCGATGCGTGCCAATTTTTTTGCCATGTACCCCATTGATCAGCTTCCAAATGTACCCGTCACCTACATGAGTGCATTCAAAGCGCCTGCTGATTCTGGATTTGACCATGCCCTGGTACGTCAGTTTCCCAACATCACCATCCTTAATATGACCACCACTCTGGGGCAAATTCAGCGCGTACTCCATCAAGTGATGGGCGCTGTCGAGTTTTTGTTTGCTTTTACATTGGCGGCGGGTTTGGTTGTGATGTTTGCGGCAATCACAGCCACCCGCGAAGAACGTTCGCATGAATTTGCAATCATGCGTGCCGTGGGTGCAAGTGCTGCTTTTTTGCACCGGGTGCAGTGCATTGAATTGGCCGGAATTGGTGCTCTGGCAGGTTTTTTGGCATCCATGGTCGCAAGCGTGGTGGGTTGGGCGCTGGCACGGTTTGTCTTTGAATTTGCCTGGGTGGTATCTTTATGGATGCCGTTGCTGGGGGCTTTGGTGGGTGGCGTGCTGGCGCTGACAGTAGGTGGGTTGGGGCTGCGCGATGTGCTGCATCAACCTGTAGTGCAGACCCTGCGCAAGCAACACTGATGTGGCTTTGCCTGGGCTTGCGACATCCAAATCTGATCCCCTTTTTTTCAAAGGGGGTTAGGATACGGTCAACAATAAGTTCCGCTTATGGCTCGTCAGAGTTAAAGATGCAATGCCAGGCGCAAATCGCTAGTGTGGCCCAGCCACATCAGTGATTTGTAACGACGCAGTGCGCCCAAATCTGACGAGCCATAAGCGGAGCTTATTATTGACCATATCCTTAGGATTCAAAATGCACCAATTACTTGTAGCTCTCCTCACGTTGACCTTGAGTGTTTGCGCCCAATCTGGTGAACAGCGCAGCACTTTGAGTGACCAGAACGAAGTGGCTGTCACCATTTATAACGAAAACCTGGCACTGGTGAAAGACCAACGCAAAGTGAATATTCAAAGCGGTCTCTCATCACTTGCTTTTCGAGATGTCAGCGCCAAAATGCGCCCTGAAACAGCTTTACTGCGTAGCTTAAATGCAAGCGAAAGTCTATCAGTGCTGGAGCAAAATTTCGATTTCGATCTATTGACACCACAAAAGTTACTGGAAAAATATGTGGGTCATAGCGTAAAAATTATCCGCAGCAACTCCGTCACAGGGCAAGAGACAACCGAGACTGCACAAGTGCTGTCAGCCAACAATGGCGTCGTGCTGAAAATAGGCGATCGCATTGAAACCGGAATTTCTGGTCGCCTCATTTATGGCGATGTTCCCTCCAATTTGCGCGATCGCCCCACGTTGGTTATGTTGCTTGAAAACACAGGAGCGCAACAGCAAGATGTTGAGTTGAGCTATTTGACCGGTGGACTGGCATGGCAAGCGGACTATGTTCTTGAGTTGAACGCCAAAGACGACCATCTCAATATTTCTGGATGGGTAACACTCACCAACACCAGCGGTGCAAGTTACAAAAATGCACGGCTGCAATTGGTAGCTGGTGACATCAATCAAGTTCGCCCACAGATGAAAGGACGAGCACAGATGGATGCCATGCTTGCCACTCCGTTAGCATCTGTCAGAAAAGAGATGACGCAGGAAAACTTGTTTGAGTACCATCTTTATTCGCTGAACCGTCCAACCACCCTATCTGAAAATCAAACCAAGCAGGTGGCATTGCTGTCAGCCTCTGGTGTACCGGTACGAAAAGAATTTCTTCTGCGTGGTAGCGACTATTACTACCAGAGCAGCTACGGCAATATTGGTCAAAAAATCAAAATTGGCGTGTACCTGGAGTTTGACAATAAGGAAAGTGCCAAACTTGGGATGCCACTGCCAAAAGGCGTTGTTCGTGTTTACAAAAAAGATGGCGCTGGCAACGGGCAGTTCATTGGCGAAGATACCGTTGATCACACACCAAAAAATGAAACTGTGCGTTTGAAGTTGGGCGATGCTTTTGATGTGACAGCCGACAAAAAGCAAACCGATTTCAAAAAAATTGGGGGCAGCGGTGCATACAACTACCGTTTTGAGAGCGCTTATGAAGTAGTGATCAAGAACGCAAAACCAGAGGCTGTCACCGTTACTGTTCAAGAGCCAATGCCTGGGGATTGGCAGGTATTGAGCGAAAGTCAGCCGCACACCAAGGGAGCAAGCAACACTGCGGTCTGGAAAGTTCGCGTTCCCGCAGAAGGCATCAGCAAACTGGAATACCGCAGCCTGGTTCGGTATTAGGCGGGTGCGTTTCAAAGTGATGTGATGCAATACAAAAACCAAATCCCCCCTAACCCCCCTTTTTCAAAGGGGGGAACAAATACAGCGCTTTGCCCAAATAGGCTAACCGTTCTCATTCCCCTCCTTTGAAAAAAGGGGGTTAGGGGGTAATGGCACTACCTTAAGCATTAGTTCT
>CAIYWD010000170.1 GCA_903929815.1 uncultured beta proteobacterium | reverse complement strand
GCCCGCGCTCCCAGATGTGAGTTTTTTTGTATAACAAATTAGCCTCTAGCCCCCGTCCTACTTGCGTAGTTAGCTATTTTTTTGATAGTAAAAATAGGCGAACACATTCGTCAAACTTGTCTTCTTGCATGCAGCTAGGTCGGTTGCTCCACATCACGTTGAATCGCACCCCTGTTACAGTGCAACGCATGAAAGATTTATTGGATAAACACATCGTTTTAGGCCTGACCGGCGGTATTGCATGCTACAAATCTGCCGAGCTATGTCGCTTGCTGATCAAGTGCGGGGCTTCGGTGCAAGTGGTCATGACAAAGGCTGCCACGCAGTTCATCACCCCTGTGACGATGCAGGCTTTAAGCCAACGCCCTGTGGCACTGTCACCATGGGACGAAACAAATGCCAATGCCCTCGCGCACATCCACCTGACCCGTGAAGCAGATGCCTGTCTGATCGCCCCCTGTAGCGCTGATTTTGTGGCCAAACTTGCCCACGGCACGGCCAATGACCTGTTGAGTTTGATGTGTCTGGCCAGGCCCATCAACACAGTGCCCTTGTTGATTGCCCCCGCCATGAACCGGGAAATGTGGGCACACCCTGCCACACAGCGCAATTTGGCCCAAATAACTGCTGATGGTGCTGTTGTTTTAGGGGTGGGAACGGGCGACCAGGCCTGTGGTGAAGTGGGAGACGGTCGCATGTTGGAACCTCATGAATTGATCGAAGAACTGATCGCCTGTTTTCAACCCAAAGTGCTGACGGGTCACCATGTGCTCATCACGGCAGGTCCCACTTATGAAGCCATAGACCCTGTGCGAGGCATCACCAATTTGTCCAGCGGAAAAATGGGATTTGCCGTGGCGCGTGCTGCGCGTGAAGCGGGTGCTACAGTCACTTTGGTGGCTGGCCCGGTGAGTTTGCCAACACCGTTCGGGGTGAACCGCATGGATGTGCGTTCAGCATCCAATATGCTTCAAACCGTGATGGATAAAGCAAAGGAAGCTACCATTTTCATAGCTACAGCCGCCGTGGCAGACTGGCGACCTGATTTTGTGGCCGATCAGAAAATCAAAAAATCAGGCCAGCCACCAGTTTTACATTTCATTGAAAACACTGACATTCTGGCCACCTTGGCCCAGTCTGAACGCGGGCAAAGTCGTGACTTGTTTTGTGTGGGCTTTGCAGCCGAAACCCAAGACCTTCTGGCTAACGCACAAGACAAACGGCTGCGTAAAGGCGTGCCCTTGCTGGTGGGCAATATAGGGCCTGCAGCTTTTGGTCAGGATGACAATGCCCTTGTGCTGGTGGATGAATCAGGAACTTGCGAACTGGCACATGCCAGTAAACTCTCGCTTGCTCGTTTATTGATAGTACACATTGCAAGCAGGACAAGGGCTAGCGGCTTATCCGGTTAAGTTAAAGCGCACGTTTCTGATGGCAGTTTGCGCCAAACTGTTTTACCCTTGCTGGATTTGTCAATTTGATTCAAGACATCTTCATGCGCTGCCAGTTCCAAGGCATTGGGGTTGATGATGGGCAAATCGAAAGTGCGCAAGTCGATCGCACTGACATTCAGACTTTTGCCATGAGTGCCAAGGCTGTCATCCATCAACAACACATTTTGTCCTCGCGTGAGTCGGATGAAAACGTCGGCCAACAACTCGGCATCCAGCAGCGCTCCATGCAGCGTTCTGCCTGAATGATCAACTTCCAGACGATCACACAGGGCATCGAGTGAATTGCGTTTGCCCGGGTACAAATCTTTGGCCATCACCAGGGTATCGGTCACGCTGGCCACAAAGGTATTGAACTTGGGTTTGCCTATTTTGGCAAGTTCCATGTCCAAAAAACCAAGATCAAACGGCGCGTTATGAATGATGATGTCAGCGCCTTGCAAATATCCCAATATATCTTCAGCAATTTTGTCGAAGGTGGGTTTGTCTTTCAAAAATTCACTGGTGATGCCGTGAACCTTGAGGGCTTCTTCGTGGCTGTCGCGCCCAGGGTTCACATAGATATGGCGGTTATTGCCGGTGAGTTTGCGATGAATCATCTCAACACAGGCAATTTCAATAATGCGGTCGCCGTTTTCGGGTGACAAGCCGGTAGTTTCGGTATCTAGAAAAATTTGACGCATGGCAAACTGCTTAATGGTTTTCTTGAGCTTGGTTGATGGAATACTTGGGGATTTCAATCACCAGGTCCTGCTGCGCCACAATGGCCTGACAGCTTAAACGGGATTGCGACTGCAAGCCCCAGGCACGATCCAGCAGGTCGGCCTCTTTGTCTTGTGCTTCTTCCAATGAGTCAAAACCTTCGCGCACAATCACATGGCAGGTGGCACAGGCACAATTCATATCACAGGTATGTTCGATGGGAATGTGGTTGGCCAAAAGGACTTCGCAAATGGACATCCCCTCAAAAGCTGAAACTTCAATGCCATCGGGGCAGTAGTGAGGATGGGGCAATATTTTGATAGTGGGCATGGTGGTCTTGTGACTCACAGTTTCTGGGTTTGAAAATATAACATAACTAAATGATTTAAAACAGTTATATAGAGTTTATATTGGAAAATTTGTGACTTTGCAAACGACCCTATCCTAACCACTAACCAATCCTTACAACCCCGTCAGTCCCCCGCTGCGCAGCACCTTCATCTCCACTGCACGCAGCAGCACACGGGTTTGAGGAACGATCAAGGTGAGTTGCGTTTTGGCGCGGGTCATTCCGGTGTAAAGCAGCTCACGTGTGAGCACTGCTGCGCCGGTATCTGGCAGCACCAGGGTCACATGGTCAAATTCTGAGCCTTGGGATTTGTGAACTGTCATGGCAAAAACACTCTCCACAGCATCCAGTCTGGAGGGCAATACCCAGCGGATGCCGCCTTGCCCATTACCGTTGGCGAACGCCACGCGCAAACCCTGGCTGTGGGGCAGGCACAGGCCAATGTCGCCATTCATCAATTGCAGGGTGTAGTCGTTTCGCGTCACCATCACGGGGCGGCCGCAATACCAGCCCTCAGGTGCAAAACCCAGGTTGGTGGCTAAGCGGCGGTTCAAAAATTCAACACCCCAAGGGCCTTCACGCACGGCACACAACACCTGAAACTCGCCCAATGCCTTTAACGCTGCCAGTGCCTGCGCGTCGCTGCATTCGTCAGATGGCATGGCTTGCAGTGCAAGAAGCCAATGCCGCCAGCCGTGTTGAACCAGATCGCTTAAATGCGAATCATTGGGCCAAGTGGGCTGCAAGCGGCTCACTGTGGCGGGTGAATCCCTGTGCCAATCGGGGGCGCGATGCCATAGATGGTGAACCCCCGCCACATCTCCTGCATTCACGGCCTTGGCCCATAGCCCAATACCGCTGCCCTCAGCAAAGCGATGGCTGGTTCGCAGCATGACGGTTTGTTGGGAAAGTGCTGTGCCATTCCCTAGAAAAGCGCTCACGTCTTGCCTGGTGGTTTGGGCAATCCAGTTCACGGTGTCTGCTGTGTAATTGCCCCACTGTGCGCCAGCACAAAGTTGTCCCATGACAGCACCTGCTTCAACCGATGCCAGTTGGTCTTTATCGCCCAGCAAAATCAAACTGGCACTCAAAGGCACGGCAGCCAAGAGGCGTGCCATCATGTCTAAGTCAATCATCGAGGCTTCATCGACCACCACCACATCGACTGCCAATTCAGGCACAGGGTCTTGGGCTATGTTAGACCTCACTTGCAGCAGTTTGTGAAGAGTCACCGCTTTTGTAGAGACATGCTGCTGAATGGCTGTGGGCAGTTTGGCAAGTGCATAGGCGATGGACTCGGTCAATCGCGCTGCAGCCTTGCCAGTAGGAGCTGTCAATGCGATGCGCAAAGGGGCATGGGTCCGTGCGGGGTCAGACTGCAACAAGGCCAGCAAGCGCACAACCGTGGTGGTTTTTCCCGTGCCAGGGCCGCCAGTCATCAGAGTGAAGCGTTGGCGAGCGGCCAACGCACAGGCTATTTTTTGCCAGTCTGTGGTAGGTGACGATTCAAACAGGGTGTCTAGGGATTGCGCCAAATTGGCGGGCACCGGGCAAGGTTGTGCCAAACGTGCCTGGATGCTCGCACGAATGCTTTGCTCGGCAGACCAGTTGCGGCGCAGGTACAAACGATGACCATCGAGTACCAACGGACTGTTGGCCTCTTCGCCATGAATCCAGGGCAACGTAGCGGCGGCTTGGCTTAAATCTGTGGGCAGTAATTCCGAAAGGCGCGAATCCCATCCCAATGCCAGGGGGCCTTTGCGTTGCAGCACGTCCATATCCAAACACGCATGACCCCGTCCAAACTGCGCACTCACCAAAGAGGCCAGCAAGCTGTGGCGTGGGTCAGTGCTGGGTTGCACGGTTTGAAGGAATTGGGCAAACGCCAAGTCCAATGCGCTCAGAGGAAGAGTTAAGGGGACTGTTTCAGTGATACACATCATGCAATCTCAGTGACAGGGGTCTTGGAAAACGCAATATCCATCGCTTCAATCAAGGCTTTGGGGGGGTGACAGGCGTACAAGCCTGCACCGGGCTGGTCGATGCCGCGCAAAAACAAATACAGCGCACCGCCCAGATGCACGTCGTAGTCATATCCCGGCAGTCGTGCCTTTAACAGACGGTGCAGCGCCAGCACATACAGGGTCATTTGCACATCGTAGCGGTGCGCCAAAATGGCTTCTTGCATCTGTACCTTGTTGTAATCACGGAGCTTATTGGATTTGTAATCCAGCACATAGTAGCGGCCTGCATGTTCAATCACCAAATCAATGAAGCCCGTCACCATCCCTTCTAATTGGCAAGGGTGTAAAGCAGGGCGCGGGGCATCGGGGTGAATATAGCGATGCATCAGACGGTCGATTTGCCAGGCATACAGTGACTGAACTTGAAGGGTAAAAGCCATCTCAGCCCAATACTGGCGTGCATTGTTAGCTCCTAATATAAGAGCATTATTCTCAGACTCAGACTCTGGCAAAGGTAAAGGTAAAGGCGTACTGACAATGGCAGCTATCCACTCGGTGAGCAATGTTTGTGCTTCGTCTTCCAGGTTAAATCGCTGCACTTTGCGCGCCATCAGGTTTTTCCACGCTGCCGTACCAGAGGGTGAACGGGCAGCAGGCCAGCCGTTTTGCGCTTGCCATTGCAACAGGTCATGCAGCAATGTGCCATAAGCGCTGCCCGCAGCAAAGGCATTGAACTTGCAGGGAGAAACGTCTGCCGCGAGAACGGCTTCAGTGACATCGGCTGAAATGTGTACGTCAATTTGTGCATCAGACCAGCGATCGTCTTGTTCAGACGCCAACAACGCAGGTCTGGCCAAATGGGAAGTCAAAGCGCTAAAACTGGCTATCCACCAGTGGCGGGTCAGATGACGCTGGGGTTCTTTGGCAGGTTTGAAGACTTTGGCGGGTTCATCAGGGATGTAGCGTGCATCGGTAGGCATGGGCGCTGTTTGCACCATGATGTCGTTGCATGCCCAGCCTTGCAGACGCTGTGACAAATCGTCAGTCGATGTGCGCCCCAACAACCACGACAAGGCACTGCGAACCTTGGGCGTTTTGCCATCCATGTCGCCTTTGACCTGCGCCACCCCCACCCAAATGGCTCGCTGTGCGCGGGTCAGTCCCACATAAAGCAGTCGCATGTCCTCGGCCAGGCGATCTTTGTCCTTGTCAGCGTCATCTTTTTCAGCACGGTAGTTGGATACGAAAGGCAAAAAAACAAGCGGGTATTGCAATCCTTTCGATTTATGCAGGGTAATGACCTGCACCAGATGGGCATCGCTCTCTAGTCGCAATTGCGCCATATCGCCACTGGCCTCTGGGTGTCGCAATTGGTCTTCCAGATAACGAATCAAAGCGTTTTCCCCTTGCAGCTCCATGCTGGCAGTTTGCAACACATCGCCCAAATGCAGCAGGTTGGTCAGCGACCGTTCGCCGTTGTCATGACCATTTTGTAAATTTTGCATACGCAACGGAATGTGCTGGTCGTGCAGCAGGTGGTACAACATGGGCAAAAAGCCCATGCGCTGCCACAGGCCTTGCCAATGGTGAAATCGATCGGTCAAATCATCCCAGGCTGTTTCGTTGTGAAACAGGGTTTCAAGCTCGTCCCATGATTGTCCCCACACCTTCGTACACAGGGCTGCCCGGATGAGTCGGGTATCACGCGGGTTGGCGATTGCCCTCAAAATGCGCCACAAATCCAAAGCTTGCTGCGTGGCAAACACACTGTCGCGATCTGACAAATACACACTGCGAACACCACGTTCTGACAAGGCTTTGCGAATGGCGCGTGCTTCATTCCAACCGCGTACCAACACGGCCATATTTCCAGGTGCTGCCGCGCCACGCTGAAGCAAATCCACCATTTGTGTGGCAAACACTTGCGCCAATGCTGTTGTCACCTTGTCTTTGGCGACACTATCACATGGGGTCAAGTGCCAGACGGTCATGGCGGGGTGCGCCTGCCCCTGTATTTGCAACGGCAAAACCGCTGGGTTGCAAGCATGCACGCCTTCAAAAGGAATCTGTCCAAACGGCTTGTCAGCACGTTCAAATACATGGTTGATCGCTGCCACCACACCTTCGGCAGATCGGTAATTGCCCGTGAGGGTGTGAATGGCATCGGCCTGGCTGCGCGCAGTCAGGTAGGTGTTCAAATCTGCCCCGCGAAAGCTGTAAATGGCCTGCTTGGGGTCACCAATCACAATCAACCCTGTGTCCAAGGTGCTCTCAGACTTGCCATAAATTCTGGACAATGTGCCGTATTGCCAAGGGTCAGTGTCTTGAAATTCATCCACCAAAGCCACCGGATATTGTTGGCGTATGGCAGAGGCCAGCCGCCCATCAGGGGCTTGGCAGGCGCGGTAGAGGTTTTGCAACAAATCTGAAAAATCAAACTGAGACAGACGTTCTTTGGCTTGTTGGTACGCAGCGCCAATTTCATACGCAGCGTGAGCTAACAATTGTTCACGGACTTGAGGTTCTTGCCGAGCGTGCTGAACAAAACGGTCAAAATGTTCAAACGCAGGGTATTTGCTGGCATCTTCCCAATTTTTTTGCAGCAAGGTTGTCAAAGAAAACCGCTCCAGGAGGGTGATCGCAGACTCCTTGTCCTTACTCTTCATTTGCGCGATGGACTCCCCCTGTGCCCAGGTTGTTGCCAGCTTGCCAGGCTAGGCGGTCATATATTTTTTGAGCTTTTTGGCAGCAATGGTTTGATGGAGCAGGTCAATGAGTTCAGGCGTGCAGGCAGAGCGTGCCAAACTCTCAAGCGGTTGAAATTGGCTTTGCCACTGCTCCCAATTCTCTATCAGCACATCGGGCGTTTGAGAGGGCGCTGTGATGGCTTGCGGAGTTTTATCGGCCTGCGCCCACAATGCGCCCAGTTGACTGAGCAGTTCGTCTGGTGTTGTCCCCAAAAATTGCATTGCGTCAATTTGATCCATGCTTAAAGGATAAAACCATTTGCGCCAATAGTCTTGTGCTGCCACCAGTCGAAGCTGATCACTGTCTTGCACGCGGCTTTGCTCAAACAAATTGGCGCTGTCAAAAGCATGGGTTTTGAGCATGCGGCTGCTCCAGCCGTGAATGGTAAAAATGGCTGCATCGTCCATCCACTGCGCAGCCATCTCCAGACGGTCAGCGCAGACTGGCCAATCATCAGTGGCAATATCAGCATGCAGACAGCGCAAAAAATCATCACAGTTGTCCCCAGGCTTGTCACCCTCACGAAAAAATCGTGCCGCTTGCGACAAACGTGTACGAATTCGCTTGCGAAGTTCAGAGGTCGCAGCCTCGGTAAAAGTCATGACCAAAATTTGGGGCGGGTACAAACCTTGATTGACTTCGGTACTGCCTAGCGTGTGGCCCAACACCAGTCGCAAATAAAGCGCTGCCAGCGTCCAGGTTTTGCCGGTGCCAGCCGAAGCCTCAATCACCTGCATGCCTTTGAGCGGCAGGGTCAGGGGGTTGAGGGTTTGAAGTGGTGGCAAGGAAGGCTGTGGAGGTGTTGTCATGTGAGTCATGCTGGTTGGGTCAGGTGATGGGGGCACTGGTTCAGTTTAATTATTCATGCAAGTTATTGATTTTAATAATTTAAAAATCTATTTGCAATAAATCGTTTCATTCTGTAATGCCGATGTCTTAGTAGGGAATATTGGTCAATATCTTGGATTTTCCCTGTCATCATCACAGTGGAAATTTATGCTAAGCTGTTAAAAATAAATAACTTTTATAAGTAATTGAACTGAACCAGTGCCCCGGCGTTTGTAGCACAGGATGCAAACCTTGATCATGCGTTATAGTGTGAACCCGCATCATCGCAAGCTGATGCGTTTTATCAGCATCCATTTTGGTTCGTTGTTAATTTGACTGAAAAGTTTGACAACGTCGCCAATGAATATATAGACGCCCGCATTGACAAAGCGACAAAAACCGGTTGGTCGTCATGTCACTTTACCAGCTTGGAACTCTATATTTCGTTGGTTATGGGTGGTTTTGTGAATAGGTTTATTGCATTGACGTAAGGAACTCGTTATGACAACCCAAGTTTATTTCCAATCACGACAATTTAAATTGTCTGCAATAGCTATGGCTGTTGCAGCAACGGTGGCGGGTTTTTCAGGTTGTGGAGGGAGTAATAGTAATAGCACCACACCACCCGCACCCACGTCCGTCGTTTTTCCCATTTCAAACGCTGGCAACAGTCCATTCGTTGGGGTTCAGATGACCGCACACTGTTCAAACGATGTCAGTGCTTCAACCACCGTTGGTAGTGAAGTTCCTGGCGAAGGAACCATTACATTGCCAAGTACCTGTGTGCCGCCTATCGTTGTTTCAGCAACAGGTGCAGGCAAGATGCGGCCTCTGGGTGCCAAAGCTGACGGTACAGAAGACATCGCCTACGATCCGAATGTTAATTTACCCATCAGCAATATTTTTGATGCGCCACCGGCGACCGGCACCAGCGTCACTGCCAATCCGGTGACCACGTTGGTTACAAATGTCGTCCAATCTGGCCTGTCTATCGCAGATGCAAAGGCAAAGGTTGAAGCCGCACTGGGCATGGACAGCGGTGATGCTGACAAGGATTACAGAGACCCTAATGTTGCAGAGGCTTCTGTCAGACTTGCTTTTATGACAGCGTTGGCATCAGAGAAACTGACATCTGCTGGACATGGAAGTGATGGTAAACCTTTAGGGCAGTTAGTGGCCGATACACTGGTCGCTGGGGTTATTACCGGCAGTGCTGGTGCATTACAGAATGCTTCAGGCATTGCACTGGCATTGAAGGACAAGGTTGATGTGACGACCGATCTTTCCGTGACAGGTGGTGAAATTGACAATGATTCATTGCGTGTGTATAACATGCTGGTCAATGTTCAGAACTTGGATGGTCGTACCACGAATGTCAATGTACCTGTCACTCTGGCAGACATGAGCAATCAACTCGCCAGTAGTTCAGACGCTGCATTGCACCTTGCCGAAATCAACAAGGTTAAAGCCGCAACTGAGTTTGTTCAGAAAGTGCTTGCTGATCCAACCAGTCTGCAAACGGCTGCGACAGCGCTCAAGTCAGCTCAAGATACGGCGAATGCTCTTTTGGCTAGTTTGTCCAGTGCCACACCGGTTGTGCGTGTCTCTACGACCACAACAAGCACCAGTGCTACTCAGCCAACGACATCTACCACAACAAACACCAGTGATACGCTGCCAACGACATCTACCACTACGACAAGCTCCAGTGCCACTCAGCCAACGACTTCTACCACCACAACAAGCTCCAGTGCTACTCAGCCTACGACTTCTACCACCACAACAAGCTCCAGTGCCACTCAGCCTACGACTTCTACTACCACAACAAGCTCCAGTGCCACTCAGCCTACGACTTCTACTACCACAACAAGCTCCAGTTCTTCTCAGCCAACGACCTCTACCACTGCTTCGACGACCAACATTGTCACTACTTCGACGACCACCTCCACAACGACGGTGCCAACTGTTACCACTACCACTCTACCGACCAAGGGGTGCGCTGTAACTGTGCCCAATACTGACGCTACCAAAAGTTCGTTTATTGATACGTGTTACATGTATTTGACTGAGGCACAGTGTTCTTCGGCTGGGATTTCTGTTTGGGATGCCGAGAGTGCAAAACTGTGGGCAAACAAAACTGTTGTGACATACAGTTGGGTAGCCCTGACAGGAACGACCAAGCTGTATTGCGACCCTGAGACAAGTAATGGTGAAAAGGCTCAAGACTATAGAACCTTACCAGTGATGGATGATGTGAGTGGCAAAGCGCCAGTCCCAGAAGCCCTACCGGTACTGGTGAAAAATTAAGGCAATTGGGCATTATTCCAAAATGCCTTGTTTTTAATGACAATAGACTTTATTGGAAACATGCCATTGATTTCTATAAAATCAACAAGTTAGCAAAATCAAAGAATAGGTTTCCAATAAAGTCTAATATAGTGATCAATATGTTTTTAATGATTGAATAGGAAAAATATCATGATAGTTCGTTGTACATGCAGAAATCTTTCAGCTCTTGCTTTGTTGCTTGTTACCGCCACCGGCCATGCTGCTGATGATTGGTCGGTAACCCTGGGTGCGAAAATGTGGAATAACGAGTGGACCAGTTGGGACTATTACCCTCCGATGGCGCTCTCATCGGTTCAGAGCCTGCCCGGTGCGTCTGAGAACTTTACAAGTGGCAATCAGACCACATGGTTACCCTCTCTCACTTTGCGGTATCAGGACTTTTTGTTCACAGGCAGCGTGTTTTCCAAAAAAGAATATGGCTTTGACGGCTCGAGCGGTGCCAGGTTTTCGGCCAATCGCGATGAAACCGATCTGCATGTTGGTTACTATATTTTGCCAACACTGGCATTGACCATAGGTTACAAGGATGTCCAGCAAGACTTTACGGGTGGCAAGGTTTTTAATTATTCCGGACCTATTTTTGGCCTTGTTGGTTCTGCCCCTTTGACAAAAGGGTTTAGCCTGTATGGCAATTTTGGCTATGGTGCCATGACAGCAGAGTTTCCTGCCGGCATGACGGATAACTCAGGTCAGGGTAAAAAAGACGCTGACTATTACCTTAGTGAAATTGGCATTGCTTATTCATTCAATGTCAGTTCCATGTTCCCTTCTGCCAAGGCCATGACTGCCAGTTTGGGCTACCGCAGCCAGACCCTGGCCACGCAAGGGTTTGCTGTGGGCATAGATGCCAATAATCCCGCCCTATCGCGCAGCACGGAATTGCGAGACAACACAGAAGGGTTCGCACTGGGGTTGAGCATTTCGTTTTAACCCTGATGTAGCCGTTCTGACCAGAAGACCCGCAAGATGACACTCTGCAAGTTGTTATCTGCGGGTTTTTTTATGCTCGCCTGCCACGGCGCCATGGCCCAAGCGCCTCAGGAGGTCAAAGCTGAACACTCTCCCGTAGAAGTAGGCAAGCGTTACGCGTTGGTGATCGGTAACTCGGGTTACAAAAACGCTATGCCACTCCCCAACCCAGTAAACGATGCACGCGCTGTGTGCGACATGCTTCGCACTTTGCAATTTACAGTTGATTGCCGTGAAAATCTAAAACACCGAGGCGCTTTCAAAGAGGCCATCAGCGCCTTTACAAAAAAAGTCAAGCCCACGGATGTGGCACTTTTTTACTATGCCGGTCACGGGGTCGAATTGGAAGGTGAAAACTATCTCATTCCCACCCTTGCAGATATTCGCAGCAAGGCGTATGTTGAAGACGAGGCCGTGCGGGTTAATTTTGTATTTGATGAACTAGCTGCCGCCAAAGCCCGTTTGAGCATTGTTATTCTGGATGCCTGCCGCAATAATCCGTTTGCTCGCATACGATCCGTATCAGGTACAGGCTTGGCCATCCCCAACAGTATTCCATCGGGCAGCATCATCATTTTCCCAACTGCTCCTGGCAAGACGGCAATGGATGGTGAAGGCCAAAACGGGGTATTTACATCCCATTTATTGCAACATATTGCCACCACTGGCATCTCCATCGAAGAAATGTTCAAGCGGGTGATCCATGGTGTGCGCAACGAATCCATGGAGTTTGGCATAGAACAAATTCCATGGATGAATTTATCATTCACAGGGGAATTTTGTTTTGTGGGCTGCGGAACACGAATCAGCGCAGCAGATTATGCCAACGTATTGAAAGCCAAGGCAGAGATTGAAAAAACAACTCAAACCCTGCAAGGTGAATTGGCCACCCGAGAAACCGAACTGCAACAATTCAAAACACGCATGGTCATCATGCAGCAGCAGTTTGAAACTCAGCAAAAATCACAAAACTTATCAACAACAGAGTTGGAGAATTTAAGCAAACAACGCGATGAATTGGTGGCCAAAACGCTGAACCTGGAAACCCAGGAAAAAGAACTTAGTCGGGTCAAACGTGAATTAGAGCGCTTGCAATCGCAACAAACAGATGATACAAAACGTGAGAAAGACATGGCAGAGGCACGTGCGCGTATTGCGTTGCTGGAGCAGAAAATAAACCAACAGGAAACCAGAAAAATTGGTGAAAGCGAATTGGAAGCACTGCGCCAAGAACGTGACCATTTGATTCAAAACAATGCCGATCTTCAAAAACATCAAAAAATCAATGAACAGTCTCAACAAGAATTGGCAGTATTGCAAAAGCGATTGTTGGAATATGACCGCCAACGCAACGAGCTAGACGATTACAAACAAAAATTATCTCGCCTTGAAGAAAAGTTAAAAGATGCGGCTGTCAGCACGGTCAAAGATGCAGCGTTTGTACCGCCTGCGTTTTGATGTTTGTGTGTGCTTGAACATTCATCCGCGCTTGACAGTGTTGAGAACATTTTGATGTGTGGTTTATTGAAAAATAGGGCTTTAAGTTGGTAATAATAAGTTTTATACCTTTATTGGAATCATAAGTTGTTGATTTATAAAAGAAATGATACTATTTATACGTATCTAATTTATTGTCACCAGCTTAACGCGCGTCATTACTGCATTGTTAGCTATCAATACAAGAGTATTCGTTTGACAAATTCAAGTCATGACTTCAATTTTCAAGCACATGCCGTTTGGTTGACAAGTTCGATGGTTTTACTCGATGTTCAAGTTTTTATTTTCGCAATCAACAGATTTTGAAAAATGTTTAAAATCAATGGGTTGCGATAGTAGTTGTTTTTGATAAGTAAAAATTATTACTAATAAAAATCAACTGGTTACCAAAAACACAGCCAGCCGATGGCTAAAAACTTGAACATCGAGTTTTATCAACCTTAGCCTGAAAGAATACTGTGATGAATGCTTTTTTGCGACTATTGACTCTGTTACGTTGGCTGGTGCAGGTAAGCCTGATGGCGTGGGCAGGTGGTGCTCTGTCAGTTAATAACGGCGAGAAGAGCGTAATAGACTCGTCCGTCGTGGCGGGTGCTGCGAATGGCTTTGCCATTGACAGCAGTGGCAGACTATTAGGATGGGGCAACGACAGCGCAGGTCAACTCGGTGTGGGCAGAAAAATTCTGTCTTCATCCCAGTTGCTGGTCGGTCATGGCTACCAAGCCGTGTCGGCCCGAGGCAACCAGACCTTCGCTTTCAAAAGTGACGGAACGCTCTGTGGCATGGGTGGGAATATGTCTGGTCAACTTGGTGATGGAACCACAACCACCCGCTCGAGTTGCGTTCAAATTGAGGGGAGCTTTACCACGGTCTCGGTTGGCGATTTTCATACTGTAGCGATGAAATCGGATGGTTCGTTATGGGCATGGGGCGCAAATGAATCAGGGCAACTTGGTGATGGAACTTGGACAAGTTCAACCGTGCCAAAGCAAATTGTAAGTGGTTTCAGCAGTGTTTTAGCTGCTTGGCGTCACACCGTTGCCATCAAAAAAGATGGTACTTTGTGGGCTTGGGGACACAACGTCGGAGGTCAATTGGGCGATGGGACCACGACGTTTCGCAATGCTCCTGTTCAGATTGGGAGTGGATTCGTGACCATAGCTGCCGGAGATAGCCATACAGTCGCTCTCAAGACGGACGGCAGCCTTTGGGCTTGGGGGTTCAATAGAGTGGGGCAATTGGGGGATGGCACCACCAACAGTTCGCTGATCCCAAAACAGATTGGCGACAGTTACACCTCAATTGCGGCTGCGAAGAACGCCACTCTCGCACTCAAAAAAGATGGTAGCCTTTGGGAATGGGGGAGTGCGCCTGGTTTGGTTTCATCATTGGTTCCGTTTCAGGTGGGGCGTGGTTTTGTCAGATTTGTTGCGGGCAAAAACCATGTTTTGGCGCTTAAGCAAGATGGATCTCTTTGGGCGTGGGGTTCAAATGCCATGGGTCAGTTGGGGGACAATTCGAGCAACGACAGCAATATTCCCATTTTGGTTGGGCAGGGATACAGTGCCATATCCGCCGGAGATTTTCATTCAGCGGCACTCAAGACCGATGGCAGCTTGTGGGCGTGGGGCTCAAATAGTTTGGGACAGTTGGGCGATGCTGCCACTACGCAATCCAATTACCCAAAACTCATCGATACTGACTTTACAACTCTGGCTGTCGGTGGTGGTCTTCTTCAATATGTTTCCGACACACATATCGTCGCACTCAAACAGGATGGCTCGCTCTGGTCATGGGGCAGCAATAACAGAGGTCAATTGGGCGATGGGACAGTTATCCCCTCCAATATTCCCAAACAAATTGGCAAGGGCTACAGTGCGATTGCTGCCGGATTGTTTTTTACCATCGCACTGAAGGCCAATGGTGACTTGTGGGGTTGGGGTACGAACGTCTATGGGCAACTTGGCAATGATGTGACCAATACTGCTTTTCTTCCGCCAACGCTCATAGGTTCAGGTTATAGAAGTGTTACTGTGGGTGGCGAAGGCAATGGCTTTACGCTGGCCATAAAAACTGATGACACACTGTGGGCGTGGGGTTCCAATGCGAGTGGTCAATTAGGCGATGGCACGACAACTAACCGTTCCATGCCCACTTTGATTGGGACCGGCTTCAGTACTGTGGCTGCCGGTAACTCCCATACGATTGCCATAAAGACAGATGGCACACTGTGGGCGTGGGGGGGCAATAGTTCAGGTCAGTTCGGTGACGGCACAACGACCCATTCGCTTCTTCCAAGGCAAGTGGGCAGTGGTTATGACGTTGTAACAGCAGGGTTGCAGTTCACTGCAGCAATCAAGCAAAATGGCACATTGTGGGCTTGGGGGCGAAATGAGTACGGGCAATTGGGGGATGGGTCAATTGTTAATTCTTCAGTACCAAAACTGATTGGGAATGGGTTCAGCGCGGTTTCGGCCGGTCAATACCATATGCAGGCAGTTAAATCAGATGGCACGGTTTGGGCAACTGGAAATAACTTTTTTGGCCAGATGGGCGATGGAACTTTGGCCAGCAAACACGGTCTGTCACCCGTGGTTAATCAAGCGGTGGATGGCACACTCGACCTGATACCTGAGATTGCCAATGGGCCAATGGCGGAACTTGAGGAGCCACCATTTTTGGTCAAGACTGAAGAACTTGCCAAAATGAATGTCGAAATCAAGTATGACGATATGGCGCGCAACAAGGACGGTTTAGTTTATGTCACTGCGTATCTTCCTGCTAACTCGCCCGTACTGGCCGGTAAGCCAGCCTCCGACTCATTAAATTCTGAACTTGTATCCGTTGTACTCACCCGTTCAGGTTGGAAGCAGGCGACCCCAGATAATGAGACCGAAGCGTATGACACTGGCTTATTGAATGACACCAAAACTTTTTACGGATTGTTCGATGCCAGTAAATTTGATCGCAAAAATAGTGAAGGTGTGTTTTGTGTAGGCTACTCGGCAGGCGAAGGTACAAAAAGCGCCAAAGGGCTAAGTCGTGCCATTGTTACGGGGGGAAATACTGAGCCGAAGTGTCCCACTCTCAAAGTAGCGCAATCACTTAGAACAGTGAGTTTGGGTGTTGCTGCAACAGGTACTGGCTTTGGGAGAGTTATTTCCAATCCTGTAGGTATAGACTGTAATAGTACCTGCTCGGCAGCGTTTAGCAGTGGTAGGGCTGTTACGCTGACCGCAACTCCCAACCAGGGCAGTCAATTCAATGGGTGGAGCGGCGGTGAATGCAGTGGTACAGGGTCTTGTACCATGACGCTAAGTACAGCAATGACGGTAACAGCTAACTTTACATTATCAATGGTAAACACCTACAACATTGGTGTAGGCTGGAATCTGCTGGGCAACGGTGTCGAAGCCACCCTGAATGTTGCCACCACTTTTAGCGATACAAGCAAGGTCGCCACAGTCTGGAAGTGGCTTAAGTCTGGCAAATGGGCTTATTTCAACCCGTCATTGGCCGATGGAGGCAAATCCCTTGCTGTGGCCAACGGCTATGACACACTGACTGCCATCCAAGCCGGTGAAGGTTTCTGGGTGAACGCCAAAGGCTCTTTTGCCCTGACCTTGCCGACAGGTACGGTGGTGACTTCTTCAAGCTTTACACCAGGGTCAGGCTCACATGCCTTGGTCAAGCAATGGAACTTGATTGCCACAGGTGACAAGCCTACGCCGGCCACCTTTAATAATCACATCGGCTCATTACCAACCGATGTTGTCACCCTGTGGGCATGGGATGCGAACAAAAAGAGTTGGTACTTCTGGGCATCCAGCCTGTCCAAGGATGGCGGTCTGCCGGCTTTTCTGGCGGCAAAAGGCTACCTTGATTTCACAACACTACCCACCACACCGCCGGGTGTGCTATCTCCCACAGCAGGCTTCTGGGTCAGGATGCCGTGAACGTGAAAGACTGAAAAAGTCAGCGCGGCCTATCAGTGCTGACTTCTGAAATCTTTCAGTTCATTGTCGTGCCAGTTTTGTCAACTTGAATGACGGAGGATGACCCAACGCCGTGTCGAGGGTACTGTCCAACGGCGTCTGATCTGGCCATGCACCTGACCTGTGCTGGATGTGTGTTGGTTGAACGGACCTGAGGATGTGGTCAGTAATAAGTTCCCCATTTGGCTCGTCAGATTTGGGCGCACTGCGTCGTTACAAATCGCTTAGGGATGTCCCACTTATTGTTGCTCCAAAAACACATCGCAACTGATTGATTTTTTGACAAGTCGCCATGATTTTTTGGAGCAATAATAAGTGGTGCATACCTTATGTGGCATGGCCACACCGCGCGATTTGCGCCTAGCATTGCATCCCAACTCTGACGGCCAAATGGGGAACTTATTACTGACCACATCCTGAGTGATTTACCGGCACCAGTGTTTTGGTGGTGTCCGTCATCACCAAATCGGCCGTGTGCTACGCTCACCACGCGATGTGAATGTGTGTTGATGTTTTTTTGGCGTGCAGCACAATAATAACCAGGAGCTCATTTTGAAATTTCTTGATGTAAAAACAGACTATGCGTTTAAAAAGGTTTTTGGCAGTGACCATTCCAAAAACATTTTGATCAGTTTTCTGAATTCTCTGGATATTTTTGAGGGTCAGGACGTGATTGAAGACCTGACCATTGTTGACCCTTACCAGATTCCACTGATTCAGGGTATGAAAGACACTTATGTTGATGTCAAGGCAAAATTGGCAAGTGGTGACATGGTCATTATTGAAATGCAGGTGCTGAATGTTCCAGGATTTGAGCAGCGCATACTTTACAACGCTGCAAAATCATACTCCACACAATTGGTCAAAGGGGATCATTACCATTTTCTCAACCCCGTCATTGCCCTGACCATTACCGACTTTGTGATGTTTTCTGATACCGAAGACTATCAAAGTACATTCAAACTGATTGAAAAAGACAGACTGGTTCAATACCACGGTGATATTGAGCTTGTGTTTATTGAATTGCCAAAATTCAACAAACCAGAATCTGATCTGGTCCATGGGCTTGAAAAATGGCTTTATTTTATAAAAAATGCAGGTAGTCTGGCCTATATTCCAGAAACTCTTGCCACGCTCCCCGAGCTCTCGCAGGCATTTAGCTTTGCAAATGAAGCGGGTTTGTCGATGGAAGAACTTGACATTCAGTTTAAGCGTAGGGATTTTATTATTCTGCAAAGAGATTCAATTGAATTGGCTGAGAGTAAAGGCATTGAAAAAGGCATTGAAAAAGGCAAACTGGAAGTGGCGCAACGCTTGATCGCCAGAGGCATGTCGGTCAATGAGGCGGCAGAGATTGCGGGGCTGGGTGTGGAACGGTTGCAAGGTCTTCAGCCAGCATAGTACGGATGAAATGAAATGGGGTCAGTGTGGCGACTGTGACTGTAGGATGCGGTGTCAGCGATGCACTGTCAGTTAGAAGTCAAATCGATGGATAAACAATGCGCGGGAGTGAATGATGAAACCAAAAGTAGTGTGCCTGATGAGGATGGTCGCAATACTGTGGTTGGTGGGACTCTTTGCTGGTACGGCACAGTCCATCACGCCACAGGTTGCTGCGGGATGGGGTTCCAGTTGCGCGATAGATTCCAGCGGTACTTTGCGCTGCTGGGGGGATGACAGGGGTGGACAGCTTGGCGTTGGAAGAACCATACATTGGGATATTGAAAAAAAAGACCCGTGGGTTGTAGGGGATGGTTATAAGGTAAGACCTGCACAGTCAGGCTATGCTGTGGTTGCGGCTGGGGGTGCGCACACGGTCGCGATTAAAAGTGATGGCAGCTTGTGGACGTGGGGGAACAATGATTCTGGTCAATTGGGTGATGGTGGTTTTACAAGTCGTTCAATTCCAAAAAAAATTGGCACGGGATTTGTTTCTGTGGCTGCCGGTATGAGTCATACCGTTGCGCTTGGGAACGACGGCACCTTGTGGGTTGCGGGTCGCAATTCCAATACTTGGAACTGGATGGGTAACGCGACATCGTCGGAAAGTGCAAAACTTCTGAAGATTGACACCGCTGAGACCAGTGGTGTCCGCTTTATCAGCATCGCAGCGGGTGCTTTTCACACTGTTGCGCTTGGGGATGATGGTGGTCTTTGGGCTTGGGGTGACAACACTTATGGTCAACTGGGCGGCGGATACTACAACAATTATGGTTATGAAGTTTGCCCACTTCCCCTCTTTCAGACCACTTCATATCCCACACAGATTGGTTACGGATTTAAAGCCGTGGCAGCAGGCGCTTTTCACACCATCGCCATCACGGACAGCGGAGAACTATTGACGTGGGGCGCCAATGGCTATGGCCAACTGGGTTATGACGGTGGCAGCCCCAGTTGTGCCCCCAGATCGTTTGGTTTTTGGTGGACATCAGCCGCCGCGGGTGATGGTCATACCGTAGCTATCGGGTACGACGGCAGATTGTGGTCGTGGGGAAAAGCCGGTGCGCTTGGAAGTGGATTACCTTTCTCAAGTACAACTCCAGTGGATATTGGTCATGAAATTGGGGCAGTCGCCGCAGGGTGGGATTACAGTTTAGCCCTTAAAAATAATGGTGACCTGTGGTCATGGGGCATCATTCATGACGGTCAGGTTGACGGGTTTTCATTTTGGGAAGGGTTAACTCCCCAAATGATTGGTACTGGGTACAGCGCGATAGCGGTAGGAGGAACGCACAGCGTTGTTGTGAAGGATGATGGCAGTTTGCAAAGCTGGGGGGACAACACCCACGGACAGCTTGGTGACGGTAGCGCATTGAACAGAACCACACCCCATGTTGTGCCTGGAAGCAAGTACACAAGCGTTTCGATGGGTTACAACCACACTGTTGCGGTTACAAGTGACGGTGGCTTGTGGACGTGGGGATACAACTACTTTGGATCGCTCGGTGACGGCACGGATATTTCCAGGTCAATCCCCAAAAAGATTGACACCGGTTTTACCGTGGCAGCAGCAGGGTTTGGCCATACAGTTGCTGTTGCAAACGACGGCACACTCTGGGCATCGGGATACAACGCGTATGGTCAATTGGGTGACAACACACAATTGCCAAGTCTTAAACTCAAACAAATTGGTGGCACCGGATACAAAACGGTGGCAGCGGGTGGCGCTCACACCGTTGCCGTCAAAAGCGATGGCAGCTTATGGGCATGGGGCAGTAACAACTTTGGCCAATTGGGCAATGGTACTGTCACTGTCACAAGCTACTTATCTCCCCAAAAGATTGCCACTGGATATAGCGAAGTGGCTGCAGGCGACAACCATACTGTTGCGCTTAAAAGCGATGGTAGTTTGTGGGCGTGGGGCAAGAATGACTTTGGTCAATTGGGCGATCACACTTTCACCAACCATGCATCACCCACAAAGATTGGCACCGGATTTAGTGCCATTTCGGCGCACTGCAACCGTTCGGCTGCCCTTGGCAAGGATGGCAGTGTATGGGTCTGGGGTTTTGGAAGTGTGGGGGACGGAACGTGGAATGCGAAAAATGAATACATCTACAAGGTTGGAACAGGCTTTGTGTCTGTGGCCGCCGGGTGTGACCACACCATAGCCGTCAAAAGTGATGGTAGCGTTCGTGTGTGGGGTGAAAATTACGCAGGGCAACTGGGTGATGGCACTTTGTCACGGCGTTTATTCCAAACCTTGGTCACCAACGATACTGCATACGGCCCCTTAGACACACTTCCCGAAGTTCCTAACGACATCCCAGCCGAACTTCTCCCCTCTTTTTGGACAACCGTCACCAAAGACAAAGATGTCAATGTTGCCATCACTTACAACGCTGACGACCTTGACAAAGAGGGAAAGGTGTACATCGTGGCCTACCTGTCGCCTGACTCCGTTTTGCTTGCCAAAGCAGGCACGGGCACGTCAACCAAAACGATCAAAGCAGCCAACGGTTTGGTTCCATTTGTGCTAACACGGGACAGTTGGAAGCAAATGAATGACGGCACACCCACCGAGCCTTACCACGCTGGAACTCTCAATGAGGCCAACAAGAGATTTCATTTGTACGAAGTCAACAAACTTGACCCTGAAAATGAGATGATGAATATCTGTGTGGTAACCAGTACGGCCAAGGGGCAGTTGTTGAAACGGTTGATAGTTTCAGGAACCCTGGGCAGTCGAACCGACTGTCCGCCCATCCAGACATCAATTGGTGCAGACGATACTGCTGCCCCCAGTATTCCCGCAAAACTCACAGCCACCCCCGTGAGTCCAAGTCAAGTTGACCTGACTTGGGAGGCAGCCAACGACAATGTTGGCGTTGTCCACTACAAAATCTCCCGCAACACCACTGTGATCACTTTGGACAACGTCACCAGCTACAGCGACAAAAACCTTCAAGCGTCCACCCCATACAGCTACACGGTTCAGGCTTGCGATGCGGTAGGAAACTGCTCTGACCAAAGTACTGCGATTCAGGTCACCACACCGGCACCAGCCAGCGTCAATTTGGTGAAAAGCTGGAACCTGCTGGGTAACGGCGTAGAAGCCACCCTGGATGTTGGCACTACTTTTAGCGATACGAGCAAGGTAGCCACAGTCTGGAAGTGGGTTAAATCTGGTAGATGGGCTTATTACAACCCAGCCTTGGCCGATGGTGGCAAAACCATCGCAGAGGCAAATGGCTACGACACCTTGACTGCCATCCATGCAGGTGAAGGTTTCTGGGTGAACGCCAAAGATGCCTTTACCATAACCTTGCCGACAGGCACGATGGTGGCATCATCGAGTTTCACGCCAGGATCAGGCTCGCGTGTTCTTGGCCAGGGATGGAATCTTATTGCCACTGGCGACAAGCCCGCGCCGGCCACTTTTAATAATCACATCGGTTCATTACCGACCGACAGTATCACCCTGTGGGCATGGGATGCAGCAAAAAAAAGCTGGTACTTTTGGGGATCAAGTCTGGCTAGGAACGGTGGTTTGGCAGCTTACCTGACTTCAAAAAATTACCTTGATTTCACGACGCTACCCACCACCCCGCCGGGTGTGCTATCACCTACCACTGGCTTCTGGATCAGAATGCCGTGATGGCTGACCAACGCTGCGCCAGGGGCACGCCAGCGGGCTTGCCAAAATTGCTCTGCCACATCGCCCTTGCGCTTGTTGCAGTGTCCGGCGACGTCATGGCAGCCGAAGTCTCTACCGATGCCGATGAGGCGCGTGTCATTGTCAAATACCGTCAGACAGCCACACCAGCCGGTCAAACCAACATGCAGCGCCATCAGGTCATGGGGAAGCGACTGAACATGACGTTCACCACCGGCATTGAACCAGCACCCCGCCAGCAGGTGATTCGCGCCCGTGGCATGAGCCATGAGCAGTTGGCAGAGCGGTTGGCCAGTGACCCGGATGTGGAATGGGCCGTGCCCGATCGCGTCAAACATGCGCATTCGCTGCCCAATGACATGACTTTGGGTGGGCGTGACCAATGGTATTTGCGCCCTTCGGGCTATGTTTACAAGGCGCAATCGCCAGCAGTGGCAGCCATCAATGCCCAGGCGGCCTGGGACTTGGCAGGTGGTGGCACGGGTGTTGTGGTGGCGGTGCTGGACACCGGCGTGCGCTACGACCATCCTGACCTGGCAGGTCAACTTTTGCCAGGTTATGACTTTATCAGTGACGTGGGTACGTCGGTGGATGGCAATGGCCGTGATGCCGATGCCAGCGACACTGGCGATGGCTGGTACGGCAGTCCAAGCTCATGGCATGGCACCCGCACTGCCGGATTGATTGCCGCTGTGACCAATAACGGTATGGGCATAGCGGGCGTAGCCTGGGGTGCCAAGGTGTTGCCGGTACGGGTTCTGGGGCGCGATGGTGGGAATGACTCTGACATCATCGCCGGAGCGCGCTGGGCGGCAGGGTTGTCGGTAACAGGCGTGCCCAACAACCCCCATCCGGCCAAGGTGCTTAACCTGAGCCTGGGCGGCACATCCACCTGTTCACTTCCGTGGCAAGAGGCCATCGCAGAAATTGTGGCGCACGGCAGCCTGGTCGTGGTTTCCGCGGGCAATGAAAGCAGCGCCGTCGATGAACCCGCCAATTGTCCAGGTGCCCTGGCGGTAGTGGGTGTGCGTCACGTGGGCACCAAAGTGGGTTACAGCAGCTTTGGCCAGGAAGCCGGAATTGCCGCCCCCGCAGGCAATTGCGTGACCATGAATGATGGCGATGAATGCCTGTTTTCCATCGATACCACGGTGAATTTGGGAGACATCTTGCCCGGTGTCAACGGCTACACCACGCGCATCAACCCTGACGCCAACGTTGGCACCAGTTTTTCGTCGCCCATGGCAGCGGGGGTGGCCGCATTGATGTTGGCAGTCAATCCCAGTTTGACACCCATGCAGTTGCTAGATCGCATCAAACGCAGCGCCCGCCCTTTTCCTGTGGATGTCAGTCTGCCATTTTGTGAAGACAACATGCCCCTGTCCACTGACAACGAAGGCCAATGCAACTGCACACCCACCACTTGCGGTGCCGGGCTTTTGGACGCTGAAGCGGCCATCCAATGGGCACAGCAACCCAGCAGCATGGCCTTGCCGCCCGTTGTGGCCATCAACGTGCAAAGTTCCGGGCAGACCGGTGCTTCGATCACCCTGGATGGTCAAGGCAGCTTTGCAGCGCCAGGCAGCACCGTCACCACCTGGCTTTGGTCATACACCGCTGGCCCACAAAAAACATCGCCATGGACATCGAACCGAGCAACCACAGCGTTTACACCCCTGCACCCGGGCACCTACATCTTCAAATTAACGGCAACCGCCAGCAACGGCAAGTCAGCACATACTTTTCAGTCCTTTCAAGTCGCTGCAGCGCCAGGGTATGTTTCCACTTTGCCCACACTGGAATATCCGCTGGTGCTGGAATCTGGCTGGAACCTGCTGGGCAACAGTTTGGGCAAAAAGCTGTCCGTGGCCTCGCTCTATGGCAATCCAAATGTTGTTGTCTCTGTCTGGAAATGGCGTCCGGATCAATCCCTTTGGCAGTTTTATGCGCCCTCGATGGACACAGCAACATTGCAAACTTATGCCACTGACAAAGGCTATGGGGTCTTGAGCGACATTGATCCCGGCGAGGGCTATTGGGTCAAAGCCAAATTGAAACAAACCTTGTCACCCCAAAAAGGCACACCCGTGGCATCAACAAAAGAGCAGCTTGTACCCAGATGGAATTTGATGGCCACCAGCACAGACGTGCTGCCCAAAGCCTTCAACACAGCCATGGGAATCACCCCAACAACCCTGTGGGCATGGAACAGCGCCTTGTCCAAGTGGTACTACTACGCGCCTTCGCTGGACTTGAATGGAACACTATTGAAGACCATCGAGGGCTATGGCTACCTTGATTTTGTTCTGAGCCAAAAAACACTGGGACAAGGCACGGGGTTTTGGGTCAATATGCCATGATGGTGAGGGGTTGAATGGATGCCAAATTGGGGCATGGTTCAAATAGGGGTAACACTTTACCCGCGTTTCAACGCTGATGGTTGACTCAGGCAAATGTTCGCCCGGTGAACTTACTGATACTTGCTGCTTTTCATTTTTAGCAGCATATCGGCATGACACCAACGACTTTCCCGGCATCCCAACTTCTACCTGATCAACGCATCGATCTGGCCATTCAGGCGATGACAAGCCCTGTCAACAT
>CAIYWD010000169.1 GCA_903929815.1 uncultured beta proteobacterium | reverse complement strand
CACCGGTCCAACGACATGAACCCCCTGAACCCCAAGAAACTGTTATTGAGCAAATGGACGGCGGTGACGTCCGTGAACGACGATGTCTGGCGGCAGGGATGGGTTTGAGCTGGGGTTGGGTCTGACGAGCGGCGACTAGACGACCAATTTACAGCGCTCAAACAAGCATCAATTTAAATTACGCTGTTGTCTAGTCTCAGTTGCCCTGCAAGTGTTTCTTTAAAAAAAGAAGAACTGATGCTTTGGACTGGTTCTTAGCACGATCCTGGCCCACTAAGACCACTTGCCCCCCTTTTCCATTCTTGGCAACAGGATCGAAAAACTGTATTGGCTGCGAGTTTGCACTGTCAAACCCGTGGCTGGCTCCCTCATACATAAAAACTTCAAGAGGCATTTTTGGATGAGCTATCTTTAGCCTCTCACAAACATCAGGGGATGTGTCGTAGTCATCTTTTGTACCGTTATGAATCTGAACCGGGGCGCCAGTTGGGTTGGATTGATCGACGACCCGTGAAGCGATGCCATTTTTCAACCAGATATCGCAAACTGGATAAAACGCCACATGCGCTGCAAACTTTGCTTCGGCCAGTGTCTGGGGACTGTCTTTGGGTTTTTTTCCAAATGCGGTTGTCACTGCATTAACACCGCCCCAAGAGAACCCAATAATCGCAATCTTGTCCTTGTTTATTTTGGGGTGCTCAGACAAAAATAACCAAGCACCCCAAATGTCAGGAAGTGTGTCTAGCGTTGTTCTTGGCCGTTGATTAAAGCCCATAACGCCCCTAGCAGCCCACATGTCCAGTTCTAAAACGGCGAACCCGTTTGAAACAAGGTACTCGCTATGAAATGTCCCTCTTGAATCTGGACCAGCACTGCCATGAACAATTACAACTGCAGGTAATTTTTCTCCATCTGGCAAAGTCAGTTTTGCCGGCACCTCTGCGGGTGTAAGTCCGCCCGAATATCCCAGCCCAACTGTTTTGACCTTAACATCCGCAATACATGCGCTGTGAGCCAAGCCAAATATCAAAAACAAAAGTGTTGAAAATAATTGCGAGAAATTCATTTGGTCTCCATAAGTAGTGAACGTGACGTGATAAGTCATTGTCCTTACATGGCTTTGCTAGGGTGAACATTTGCCTGCCAAATTAACGCCCCCTTAGCTCGCTGATTGTGTGAATACGATCGGTGGCTGGTCAGCAGGCGCAGCTCACTGACAAGACTGCTTTTGACCAAATAGACCGCGGTCAAGCCAGTAGCCAAGCAAAAGCACTTCTTGGTCAGTCGGGTTATCAAGCCTGAGTTGCCCACCGACCCGATTGTGACTGAGGAAATCGAAGCGGTTTTCTCAAAGGCCACACAGGTCATCGCCTGGCGGGAGCTGCAGGATGACGGCGTTTGGCGGCAGGGGTGGGTTTGAACCAGAAAAGTATTTCTGCATAGCCTGTCATCCGTCTGGCCGAGGTTTCAAAAACAGGCCATATTTCGAGGCTAATACCCTGATTTCAGACGCTTTTCGTACATTTCAGCCCGTTCCTTGAGGCCAGCAAAGTGATCTTGTTCAATAGCCACCCTGCCCCCTGCGCGCCTGCTCGGCTTCTCTTTGGCGTTTCTGATTCTCGCGCTCCCTTTGCAGCGCATCTTTTTGACGATCCACGTTGGCCTTCAATTGGGTGATCCGCATCTGCTCTGGTGTGGGTGGCTTGAAGGGCTTGATGGTCTTGGGTTTGGGGGGCTTGGGTGCCTGAGCCTTGATGCT
>CAIYWD010000168.1 GCA_903929815.1 uncultured beta proteobacterium | reverse complement strand
TGCATTACAAAGATATCGTCGCCGTCCAGCGACCGCGTAAAGTGCAACCCATACCGACGGGGGCAACCGGACACCCGCCGAGTCTTGATTGCCCTCCCGCAAACCGCCCGTGGAGGAACTCCGGTTAAGTGGAGAGCCCGAAGAAGCCTAACGTCAAAAGTAAGGGGCGACGCGCTTTAGCGCGACGTCCCACTTGACTGCGGGGTTAGGCTGCGGGCTAAAGGGAAGCGTAAGCGGTGGAAAATCTTTTGCCTTGCAGTACTCCATGATGCAGTTAAGAATTTGAGAGAGAACGCCCGCGCCTTCAAATTCAAGATGCTTAGCGACCTGCCCATACGTCAGTGTTTGCCGATGATGAGCGGCACCAACAAGAATTTGCCAAACTTGCATGGCTCTTTCGCTACGTGTCATACGACCCCCTATAAATAATGCCTAACGCATGGCACAATGCGCGTCCATCATGTTTTTTAATACATCTTTCCCAAACAATGAGCGATTTCGCCGTCCAAAGCCCATGCCTTCGCGTTGGCGACCTCATCACGGCTTTACCTTGCTTGAGCTGCTGGTGGTGATGGTCATTATTGGCCTGTTGGTCGGGTATGTTGGCCCCCGTTATTTTGCCCAGATTGGAAAATCTGAAATCAAGGCAGCCAGAGCACAAATCGATGGTTTTGAAAAGGCGATTGAGCAATACCGTCTTGATGTTGGCAAATTTCCCACCAACGAACAAGGCCTCAACGCCTTGTATGTGCGCCCTCTGTCCGAGCCTCGCTGGCAGGGTCCTTATCTGAAAAAAGCACCGCCGCTTGACCCTTGGGGTAATCTCTATCTCTACCGCACACCTGGTGCCAATGGTGATTTTGAAATCATCTCTTTGGGCAAAGATGGCGCACCCGGGGGTGACGGCGAAGCCGCTGACATCGGTTTATGAGTCAAAGCGGGAATGTGCGTTATCAGGCGCGCGTTTTATGTCCGGATGAGGGGCTGCTCACGGTAGATCGCTTTGCGTTGGATATGGAGCGTTTGCGCGATGAACTTTTGACAGAAGGCAAAACGCTCCTGTCAGCCAAAGTGACCCGCCCAGGCCGCAGCAAGACTGAACGCTTTCCCCTTTTGGTGTTTTGCCAGCAGCTTGTGTCTTTGCTTCAGGCGGGGCTGCAATTGGTTGAAGCCGTCGATACCTTGGCAGAAAAAGAACGCAACACAGCCCACCACGACATGCTTGCGCAATTGCAGTCCAGCCTAAGGTCTGGTTTGTCTTTTTCGCAAGCACTGGCATTGTGGCCAGGCGTTTTTCCCCCGCTTTTCCAGACGGCCATTGAGGCCAGTGAACAAACGGGGGATGTGCTGCAAGCCTTGCAGCGGTTTATTGTTTACGAAACCCAGTTTCAGACCTTGCGAAGCCGATTAACAGGTGCGCTGATTTACCCGGCCTTGCTTTTGTCTTTGGGTGGACTGGTGATTGCTTTTTTGCTGGGTTATGTGGTGCCACGCTTTAGTGTTGTCTTTATGGACAGGCTGCAAGACATGCCTTACTTGTCAGGGGTCGTTATTCGATTGGGCTTGAGCATTGATGCTCACCCCGTGATCGCTTTACTATCCTTCTGCGGGGTTGTGTCGGGGGTTGTGTTGACGGTGTTACACCCAGCCATGCGCAACTGGGCTGTCGGGATGGCGATGCACATTCCATGGTTGGGTGAACACATCCGATTGTTTGAATTGGTGCGGCTTTACAGGTCGCTGGGCATGTTGCTGCGTGGGGGCATTGCCGCCGTGCAATCTTTGGAAATGATGGCTGCCATGGTGCCTGCGCGCTCAAGCCAGCGCATTCAAAGGGTGATTGCGGTGGTGAGGGAAGGTCTGCCCATTTCCACCGCCTTGCAGCGCGAAGGGTTCACAACGGTAGTCAGTGAACGCTTGCTGGCAGTGGGGGAGCGTTCAGGTCAAATGGGAGACATGCTGGAAAGGTCAGCGGATTTTCTGGACACCGAACTTGAGCAGTCCATTGACAAAACCATACGCCTGATGGAGCCGCTCATGATGGTCATCATTGGTGTGCTGATTGGCGGCATTGTCATGCTGATGTATTTGCCCATTTTTGAGCTGGCCGATAGCGTGGGTTAGTGGGTTAGGTCGTCACCTGGGTCATGGCCGTTTTATCCCTGCCTCTGCCTCTGCTTCTCTGACTTGCTGCATCATCTCTTCCATGGTCAAAGGTTGAGTGGGTGGCTTCAGTAAAAAACGAGGAACCGGTGGCGGAGAAACCATCTCTTCAGTCACCCCTTGAGGCAAGGGTGCAGGAGAATTTTGAACCGATGCCAAGTGGGTGCAACCGACCAGGCCAGACAATGCTAAAAGTGAAATGATGTGCTTCATAGACAAGACGCTTCCAAAAGCGTTCAATCCTACAATAATTTTTTACTGTCGTTCAACGTGAAAAAAAACCTGTCTTATCCGTCGATTCAGCGTGCCGGTTTTACCCTGGTCGAAATGCTGGTCGTTGTTGCCATCGTGGGCATTTTGGCCAGCGCGACCCTGCCATTTATACGGTTAGGTGAGCATCGCCTGAAAGAGCGCGAACTGCGCCACGCCTTGCGAGAGATTCGTTTGGCCATTGATGCCTACCACAAAGCTTTTGACAATGGCAACATTGCCCGCAAGATCGATGCCAGCGGCTACCCCCCAAATCTTGCCGCCTTGACTGACGGCGTGACAGATGCGAAAACACCCGATGGAAAACAAATCTATTTTTTAAGGCGTTTGCCGCGTGATCCTTTTGCAGCACCTGACACACCGGCCCAAGACCTATGGGGACTGCGAAGTTACGCATCACCTCCGGATGACCCACAAGCAGGCGACGATGTGTTTGACGTGTATTCCCAAACCCCAGGCGTAGGCAGCAATGGCACACCGTACCGTGACTGGTAAAACACGCTCTTGGGGGTTTACGCTCATCGAGCTGCTGGTGGTGATGGCCATCATTGCCACACTGCTCTCGATTGCAGCGCCACGTTACCTTCGCAGCGTGGACGATGCAAAAGAGGCCGCACTCAAGGCCAATCTGGCCCAGATGCGTGAAGCCATTGACCAGTTTCATGCCGATACAGGAAGCTACCCCGCAGCACTGACTGACCTGGTTGAAAAACGCTATCTGCGTGCCATTCCTGTGGACACCATCACACAAAGCGCCCAGACCTGGCAGGTGTTGCCATTTCCACAGACCATGACTGACACGGATGAACCTTCCAACTCGGTCTATGACGTTCGCAGCGGGGCAGAGGGTTCTTCACGCCTGGGTGAGCCTTATGCCAACTGGTAAGCCAGGTAAGTTAGGTAAGCAACAGGGTTTCACCTATATCGGCATGCTCATTGCCGTGGTCTTGTTTGGCTTGGGGTCGGTGGGAGCTGCGCGCTTGCTGGCATCGACTGAGCGTACCGAGCGTGAAGCCGAGCTGATTTTCATTGGGCATCAATTTCGCCAAGCCATTGCGGGTTACCTGCAAAGCGGCACCACAGTTTCGCAATACCCCGCCACACTCACAGACTTGCTTGAAGACCGCCGCTACCCCACCGTCCGTCGTCACTTGCGCCGCCTGTATGTTGATCCCATCACCGGTCAGCAAGAGTGGGGGCTGGTCAAAGCGCCTGAAGGCGGCATCATGGGCATTTACAGCTTGTCAGACCGTGAACCCCAAAAACACGCCAACTTTGAAGCAGAAGATGCAGACTTTGCCTCTGTCTTGCCTTTCACCTACAGCAACTGGAAATTTGTGTATCGTCCGGATGGAATCCGATAACCAATAACTGTCCCCAATCCAGCGTTATTTTCACCATCAAATTGGCCTATAACGCACGTCCCTATTGCATAGTTAGCTACTATTTGCATAGCCAAAACACCATCACCCTTGCATCAACCTGAAAGTTCAGGACTTGCCCAGTGAACAGCGTAGGAAAAAGTCTATCTTGCCCTTATAAATGAATATAAATTATTGATTCAAAATGATTTATACAACCAGCCTGACATTTACAATTTAACACTAGAATGGCGACTTTTTAATCCAACTGAAACTTATACCGATATGACCCATGTTGTCACAGAAGCCTGCATCAAGTGCAAATATACCGATTGCGTTGACGTATGTCCCGTGGACTGCTTCGTGGAAGGTCCCAATTTTTTGACTATTGACCCCCGTGAGTGCATTGATTGCGCTGTGTGTGTTCACGAATGCCCGGTAGGCGCTATTTACGCCGAAGAAGATGTGCCCCACAATCAGCGCCATATGATCAAGCTCAACGCCGAACTCGCCAAATTGCCCAACTGGAAAACCATCACCAAGCGCAAAGCCGCATTGCCAGAGGCGAATGAGTGGAAAGACAGAACTGATAAATTATCAGAATTAATACGCTAGTATCTTATTCCTGAATCCGTGACTTCAAACTGAAATTTCTGTGTTTTTCAATTGCAGATCAAAAACTTATGGAAGCTGAAGCATTCACCCATTGGGTGCGTGTGACAATTTGAAGTAAGTTTTTGATCTTAAAGGTAATACCAGCTATTTTGCGAGTTGAACTCACGGATTCAGGTTATTGAAAAAGTCTTTGATGTTATTAACGAATTGATTTCATTGATTTTCAATATGGATGCAAATAGACTGACATTTCGTAACCGTTTAGACCCCGCCACCGTCATTCCCGCGAAGGCGGGAATCCAGACTG
>CAIYWD010000167.1 GCA_903929815.1 uncultured beta proteobacterium | reverse complement strand
GGTAAGGATGTGGTCAGTCATATAGATGCCCGCATTAACAAAGCGACATGAATCTCAGTCCATCAAACGTGTGCTTTGTGACATTTGTCGCTTTACCAGCTACTGGATCAATAAGTTCCCCATTTGGCCGTCAGCATTGGGATGCAATGCTAGGCGCAAATCGCGCGGTGTGGCCATGCCACATAAGCGTAAGCGATTTGTAACGACGCAGTGCGTCCAAATCTGACGAGCCAAATGGGGAACTTATGACTGACCACATCCTTACTGCAACACCCCCAATGAACGATTCTGCACTCAACCACCGTAGCCGCACGGTTCAGGACAGTCCCAAAAACATCCTCCTTTGCACGCTGGGAGCCAGTTGGGCTGTCATCCCGGAAATACTGGGCTGGCTGGCCCCTGACCTGCTTGATCTGTACGCCCACCACCCTGAACGCGCAGCGCTGGACCAACTGCGTCATCAGCATCAGCTCCGCCCCCCGGACGAACTGTGGATTTGCACTACCGAAGGCATCCAAACCCAGGCCAGCCTGAAGCGCTTGCTGACTTGGTGGCAGCACCTCGGTCAGCCAATGCCGCTGCGCATCTGGACTGCAGCCGGCACGAACCAACTGGCCAGCCAAGTCGAATGTGACCACATTCGTGAGTTGACCCTGCGCGTGACCTTGTTGGCCAGCGAACAGGCACACAACGGCGGGCAATTGGTGCTGTCACTGGCAGGCGGACGCAAAACCATGAGTGCCGATTTGCAAACTGCCGGTGCCCTGCTGGGCGCACAGGCCTGGCTGCATGTGGTCAGCCCCGAGCCACTGCCTGCGCTGCTGTTTGCCCGCTCGGAAGATGAAAAAGATGCACAAACCACCCTGCTGGCGCAGCCGCTGCCCACTGACCTGGCAGCGGCCATCACCCCGCTGGTGGCAGGCAACGGCTGGCGCAATGACCTGCTGGACATGACCATTGACGGCCAGCGTGTTTGCAGTCAAAGGTTTCCACTGCCCTTGCCCGATGCTTGCCAAACCGTCGCCTGGCCGTTGCCGGCCCAAGGCGATACCCTACAGCGTGAAATCACGCACCGCCTGACCCAAAGCAGCCAACTGATGGGCAACTTTATGGCTCAAATGGCACAAACCGAACGGCATGAAAACTGGCGCAGCCTCTACCGACTGCCGCCCGCGCACATTGAGCAATTGCGCAACACGACACTACAGCCCTGCCATGACTACTGGCTCACGGCCCTGCCCAAAGCCGACCTGCACCGTCACATCGGGGGCTGTCTGGACCTGGCAGCACAGCGCCAAGTAGCACAGGCCATCCTGTCTTGTTTGACACAAGAAAAACGGCTGCAACGCTTACAGGACGTGCATAGTATGCTATCAAAAGAAGAGTGGCCATGGGGGTGGCCGACCGCACTTAAAAATAGCCCGAACCGCGCTGAGTGCTGCGCCACCCTGCTGCTGCACGCCAGCGATGCCCAGTTGCAGCACAACCTGTTTGATGTGACCGAGCCGCGTGTGGCACTCAAAAACCACCCGCATGGCTTTGAAGCCTTTGAGCGGCCCGGTGAACTCAGCGGTTCAGCTCTACTGCCCCACCCCGCTGCGATTGCGCCCTACGCGCAAGCCATTGTGGCGCAAGCCCGTGCTGAAGGCCTGGCCTATCTGGAACTGCGCGGCAGCCCGCACAAATACCGCCCCGATGACCCCACCGGTTTTGTGCGTGATCTGTGCCACGCCTTGCAAGCGGCCCAGGCCAACAACCCGTCTGACCCCAAGGCCCCGCGCATTGGCTTTATCTGGATTCTGGACCGCCGCCAGCCTATCGATCTCGCCCAAGTGGTGCAACACGCCGTGGCAGCTCGCGCCCAACTGAATGGCTTTTTACTTGGACTTGATTTGGCAGGTGATGAAAGTACCCAAGCACCGCATGCCCTGGCGCCGGCATTTTTGCCTGCCTTTGCCGACTGCCTGCCGCTGACCATCCATGCCGGCGAAGGCGAGAGTGCAGACCATATTTGGCAAGCTGCCTACCACCTGCACGCTGACCGCATTGGCCACGGCCTCACGCTGGCTCAACAGCCTCAGTTGGCCGCACGTTTTCGTGACCGTGGTATTTGTCTGGAACTGTGCCCCAGTTCCAACCGTGAGGTGGTAGGATTTGCTGACCCTTCGTACCCTGTATCGGCTCACCTGCCACGCTACCCGTTACGCACTTTTATCCAAAACGGCTTGCCTGTGACTTTATGCACCGACAACCCCGGCATCTCGCGCACCACACTGGCCGCTGAATATCTGGCGGCCGCCCGCATGAGCGAAGACGGTCTGACCCTGTGGGAATGCCTGGCCCTGATTCGCCAGGCTTTTGTCCATGCCTTTTTGCCCAGCGCCGAGCGTGAAGTGTTGCTTAAACAGGTGGATGTGTGCGTGTTTGAACAATTGACAAATCCCAAGCAGGGCTTCTCACCCAACATCTTATGAATGAACTACACCTTTGTATTGCCACCGGCCAAAACGCCGCCAACCTGATCCCGCTCAAACAACAGAAGGCCACCGATGTGTGCATTCTGGAGACGGCAGACATGAAAGCCATTCACAGCGGGGTTGACCTGAAAATGGCCCTGACCCCTTACGTTCCCCACATTCAGCGCATTGATTTTGACGATGCCACACCGCAGTCCATCAAGGACAGCGCCCTGAAAGTAGCCAGCGATCTGGATGGTCGAGATGTAGTTTTTCACGTCACGGGCGGTACCAAGCTGATGGTGCTGGCCATTCATGAACAATTGAAGTTCATCGAATCCGGCACTGGGTCATTACGGGTACTGTACACAGACACTCAGCACCAAACCCTCAACTGGCTCGATGATGCGCCCAGGCAAGAGCCTATGCAGGATGTGCTGACTCTAAACGACTTGCTGTTGGTGCGGGGCTACCGATCAAGCAGTGACACCCGCCACGCACAGGCTCAGCAATTGGCCGCCAGTCGCGCCGCTGTCACGCGTGAAATGGGGGACAACGCGGGTGTCTATGGCAGGTTTTTCAGCGCACTGGCCACCGTGGCCAACCGAGCCAAAGATCACACCAACCTGCACCAAACCTTTGACTTTTCTCCCGGCGGTCAAGCTGCCAAACTGCTTGAACTGGCTGCCTTTCAAGGTTTGGTTGAATGGCAGCGTGGCGACTGCGACATTACCTTTGCCAGTGTGGATGTCGCCAATTATTTTGCCGGTGGATGGGCTGAAGAATTTGTCTTTTTGAAAATGACCGGGCTGTTTGCATCAGGCCAGTTTGCCATCAACGTCAGGATGGTGCAGGCGCGCACCCACACCGCCAATGAGATTGATGCCATTGCCGTTCATAAAAACCGTGCCTTGATCGTCGAATGCAAAACCAGCCGCCAAACCCAGGCGCAGGATGCCATTTACAAGCTGGGGCAAGTCGTGCGCCAGGTCGGCGGTCTGATGGCTACCGGTGTTTACCTAAGTGCCCAAGACATCGGCGAAGCCGACCGCCAGCGCGCCAGAGAATATGGCATTGAAGTGTTTGCCGGCGACGATTTACGAAAAATCAGCCCGTATTTGCGTGAGTGGAAAGGTCATTGATAAAAAACATGTTCGATCATCCACTACCACTGGCCCGCTACCGTTTGACCGCCCGCGTGCAGCAACCCTTGGCCCTGCCGGACTATGCTGGCTCTTTGCTGCGTGGCCAGTTTGGGGCTGCATTACGCCAACTTGCCTGTATGACACGTGCCCCCGCCTGCCCGGGCTGTCCGCTGATTCAGACCTGTCTCTACACCCGCATTTTTGAAGCCACGGCTCCCCCCAAAGGCCAACATGCGCTGCAGGACTTCAGCAAAATCCCCAACCCCTACCTCATTGAACCCCCTGCACCGGGGCTAAGGGTGCTCGATGCCGATGATGACTTTGAGTTCAGCATCGTGCTGGTTGGCTACGCCATAGAACAGCTTGCCCTAATTATTTTTGCCCTGCAACGCGCCCTGCGCCAAGGCCTGACAAAGGCACGTGTGCCGGTTGACCTGTTGCAGGTGGACTGGGTGGATGAGCGGGGTCAGGCGCACCCCATCTGGTTCATGGAACAGCCCACATTACTGGAACATCCCACAACCATTCAGGTGCCAGAATTTGTCAATAATGCTACTGAAAAAATATCTGCCAATGCAGACACATCAAGCGTTAGAGGCCAATTTGTCACACATATTCTGCTGCAAATATTGACACCACTTCGACTGCAACATCAGGGTAAACCATTGGGCATTGGCCGACTCAACCCCCATGTACTGATGGCTACCCTCACCCGTCGAACCAGTCTGCTGATGGAGTTTCACGCAAGACAAACAGGCTGGGGGGACGCTGCCAAACACATCACTCACCTGAGTGACACCCTGACCGACACGCAAGATTTGCACTGGTTTGACTGGACGCGCTATTCCAGCCGCCAGCAACAAGAAATGACACTGGGCGGCGTGCTGGGCTGCTGGACGCTGCACGGTAGCCAGACAACAATAGCTGAAATCTGGCCTTGGTTATGGCTGGGCCAATGGCTGCACGTCGGCAAAAACGCCACCATGGGGATGGGTGGGTATCGGTTGGAACACAATCTGAGCGCATAACGGCACTGCCCCGAATGATCCTGGATTCCTCAGTTGAACGCGCCCGAGTGGGCTACTGGCGGCGCATCAGGGTAGGCGTGACGACGCTGCAGGCTACTGCCTGCAAGGAGGAACAACACCCCCAGACGAGTCGCCAGTAGCTCAATCGGGTGCGTAGCGCTCTCACCTAAAGGGTACACTTCCATCGAAGTCACAAATATCAATGTTCATAACGGTTTAGTGAAGATAATAAGCGGTCAACTGAGGAATCTAGGATGAGGGTTCGGCAAAACCGGCAAGCTTGCCGCACCTGACAAACCCCTTTTTCTGCCTAACAATAGCGGCCATGACACAACGCTTTTTGCATCTGGCCTGTTATGACATGACTGAGCCGCGCCGCCTGGTGGCTGCGCTCAAGCTGGCTCGCGTGTATGCCACCGGCGGGCAAAAGTCAGTTCATGAATTGTTTTTGACCGTGGCAGAGCGCATCACCCTGATGGAAGACATGAGTGCCCTGATGGACATGGACACTGACCGTTTCATGCTGCTGCGTCTTGACCCGCGCAGCCGCGTCCTCACCCTGGGCAAGGCCGTTCAACCGGCTGACCCGGACTATTTTTATGTGGGGTGAATCCCTGAATATGCTACATAATATATAGCTACAGATGCACGCCCCATAAGCCTTACAGCCCAATTTATCCTATCAACACCATGGCCACACTTTTGCTTGATCGCGCCCAGCTTGAAGTCAAATCCGAAGGCGAAACCCTGGCCCTGTACGAAGCCGGAACACGCCGTGGCACCACCTGGTTCATCTGCACCGCACCGCCCTCAAAACCATGCATCAATGATGGTGTGAGCCTGAGAGAACGCCCATGAGCCAAAACGAAACCGCCCACTATCTTGTCACCTATGACATTGCCGATCCGAGGCGTTTGTCACGCCTGTTCCGGTTCATGAAAAAACAGGGGGTGCCCGTGCAGTATTCTGTCTTTTTGGTAGAAACCTCGGCGGTCAAAATAGGCAGCCTGATGGCCAGAATTGCCAAAATGATCCACGCTGAAGCCGACGATGTTCGCGCCTACCGCCTGCCCGACAACGGCTGGAAAGTCACCCTCGGTGCCAGCATCCTGCCCGAAAACGTGCTGCCCGGTGGCTTTTTGCTGACATCGCAGCCGTCAAAATAACATCAGAAATAGGGCTATCAAAATAGCTTCCAACGCCCGTGGAATAAGCGTTAAAAGCTATGCTATTGATAGTTAAATATACTCAATTTAACCTGAAATAAGCACATTGAACATTCAGATTTATAACATTAACAGCAACTACTCATGTCTTATACATCAATAACTTACGATAGATTTTTTCTTAAAAGTGCTTAAAATTTACGCATTTTTGCCAATTTTCGGCCATTTTAAACTCCTTGTATTTTGTAACATATTGTTTTGTAATTAATTTATAAAAACAGATAGACCTGAGTGGTTACCATCAATACGGCATTGAACATCCTTCAAATGGACGTTGGCATCTATAAAAATTGCCGACTTTCCAGTACTGCATCCTGGTTAACATTTTTCACCCGGCTGTGCATGATATTGTGGCAATCCGTACCTTTTTTTAGGTTAGCTTTTCTAATGCCCGCATCTTTCTGCAAGCACCTGTGCAACAGGTTGATATAGTTTAGATTTTCTGAACTTGCCAAGAAAATACCTGCCCTGAATTCAAAGGGATTAAAAGTGCAAAAGCTGGCTTAGCTTCCGGGGCGTAGCCTAAGAAAATACCTGCCCTGAATTCAAAGGGATTAAAACCAACGTTGCGTGCCTGATTGTTTAACGTGTTATGAAGAAAATACCTGCCCTGAATTCAAAGGGATTAAAACGATGGATTAACTTGGCCTGGTATCGACATACCCAGAAAATACCTGCCCTGAATTCAAAGGGATTAAAACAATTATTTTAACTTCTGTTCTG
>CAIYWD010000166.1 GCA_903929815.1 uncultured beta proteobacterium | reverse complement strand
GTGAGCCAAAAACCTGGGAGCGAAGGCATCTTGCCATCGAAACACCCGAGGGCGAGACGCCCTCGCTCCCAGAATCCCACATCACTTTGAATCGCACCCGGCAATCTCAAGAACTGGTGGTTGAAATAAGCGAACCATGAGCAGGAAGGTCTGGAATTTGTAAAATGCTCGTTTTCATCACAAAGAGTCAGCTGTATGGCCACGTCAAAGCCCGTCAAACGAACCAGCAAAAGTGTCAAATCGCAGTCATCGCCAAGTGTTTTTACGCTAAAGGTAGAGTTAGTGGACTCAGAACCTATGATTTGGCGACGCATTTACATCGATGGCCGTACACGCCTGAATGCGTTTCACCACATCCTCCAAGCGGCCATGGGCTGGACTGACTCGCATTTGCATGAATTCACAATTCATGAGAAGCGCTACGCAAAGCCGGACGATGAAGATCATTTGTTGGGAGTCGAGACCTTTGATGAGTCCAAGTTCCGTCTCAATCAACTGCTTCAAAACAGCGATGTTTTTGAATACATGTACGATTTTGGCGACAGTTGGATGCACCGCATCACGGTGGAGTCCATTCGTGTTCTTGACCATGACGACAGACAAGGTGGCCGAGTATGGATTGAATCGGGGCAGAGAGCCTGCCCACCCGAAGACGCTGGTGGCATTTGGGGATATCAGGAATCTCTGAGCGTCCTTGAGAACGATCCCTATAGCGATGAAGCAAAAGAAATGCGCGAATGGGCAGGACTGGACTTTAACCCCGAACTCTTCGACCGCAAGGCAGCCAACAGCGCTCTGGATCGCATGCTTTGGAATGGCTGGATCAAGATTGGTGTCTAAGGGGCAGATGGTTAATCACTAAAGTGGCCCCAATGGTCCCAAATTTGGTGTCCACATATCCTTAGTGAAGTTTCGCTTTGACTGACAATCTAGGCTTCAACCTCATCAAATTTTTTATGGCCATGACAGACACTATTACAGAATCACCCGCGACGACACCAACACCACCTTCTACCAAGGCGAATAAGCGCTTTAAATTGGTTCAACCGGTTCTGGAGCAACTTTTTGAGTTGTATCCCCACTTGTTTGGGGAGCGTTTTGTTCCTTTGAAAGTAGGCATTTTTCAGGACATACTCGAAGCCCATCCAGATGTTTTTACGCGAACCACACTGAAAGCTGCCTTAGGGATGCATACGGGTTCTACACGTTACTTGCAATGCGTGGCCAATGGAACCCCCCGCTTCGATCTGCAAGGCAATCAGGTGCAAGCGCTGGCACCCCAGCATATTTTTCATGCTATCGTGACCCTGTTCAAACGCCGCCAGACACGATCAACAGATGATCTACTACCCCAATTGCGTTTTCAATTGATGCATGCCTACGAGACTTCGGGCTTGTTGCGTGCGGACTACCTGGCCTGCATAGAAATTCCCGACGAAGCCACCATCAGCGCTGCACTTGACGATGCCATTGCTCAAGTGGATAAGCGACGTGCAAGACGAGCAGCTTTGATCACAGCCTTTGAAGCCAGTGGAAAACCTATTGAAGAATTTGCCGAGATGTTCAAGGTGAATGTTCGTGAGGTCAAGGCCGCGTTGGAGACGGTACGCCCAGCCCAGCCTCTGGCATCTTGTGAGGGTACCTAACGTTTCTCTCTGATCCACCACTGCACGGTTGCAGCCATCAGCACCAGGGTAAGGTAAGTCATCATTTTCCCATCACGACCAAACACCAACAAATTGCCCACCAACACCGCGCTACCAACTATAAAATGAATAGCTGACTGTGCATACCAGACAAGGGTTATAGGCCTTTTTCTTATATAAATTGTAGAAAATAAGGGCAGCAGCAAAGCCAGCCAAAAAGCGGGTGCCAAAAAGTTGATGACATGGTTTACCAGCGCCAAAATGCCCATCATCTTGCCTCGTAAAAATTTAACATGGATACCGATTTTATATTTCTGGGTTCTTTAGGATATGGTCAACAATAAGTTCCGCATTTGGCCGTCAGAGTTGGGATGCAATGCTAGGCGCAAATCGTGCGGTGTGGCCCAGCCACATAAGCGATTTGTAACGACGCAGTGCGCCCAAATCTGACGAGC
>CAIYWD010000165.1 GCA_903929815.1 uncultured beta proteobacterium | reverse complement strand
GTGAGCCAAAAACCTGGGAGCGAAGGCATCTTGCCATCGAAACACCCGAGGGCGAGACGCCCTCGCTCCCAGAATCCCACATCACTTTGAATCGCACCCGGCAATCTCAAGAACTGGTGGTTGAAATAAGCGAACCATGAGGTCAACTTATTATTGTTGTCCATATCCTTAGTGCCTGAAATGCCGTACCCCGCAAAATACCATGGCCACACCGCGCTCGTTGGCAGCATCAATGACTTCTTGGTCGCGCATAGAGCCGCCTGTCTGAATGATGCATGTTGCACCGGCATCCACCACCACATCAATACCGTCACGAAAAGGGAAAAATGCATCGCTGGCCACGACTGCGCCACTGAGGGACAGACCGGCTGCCTTCGCTTTGATGCAGGCAATACGGGCAGAATCCAGCCGACTCATTTGCCCTGCGCCAACGCCTAAGGTCATGCCGTCTTTGCAAAACACAATAGCATTGCTTTTGACAAATTTGCCAACCTTCCAGGCAAAAAGAAGGTCTTGCAGTTTTTCGGGCGTGGGTTGCAGTTGAGTGACCACTTTGAGGTCGGACAACTGGAGTTGGCGGTTGTCTGCGGTTTGCATCAACAAACCCGAGCCTATGCGCTTCACATCCACAGCATTGCGACCCTGGTCCCAGTCGCTCTGGCCACCCGTGGGCAGGTCAATTTTCAAAATGCGCACATTGACTTTGGATGTGAACACAGCCAGTGCTTCGGGGGTGTAATCGGGTGCTATCAATACCTCGATAAACTGCTTTGAAATTTGTAGTGCTGTACGCCCGTCCAGCGTGCAGTTGAAGGCAATAATGCCACCAAAAGAAGATGTGGGATCGGTCTGAAAAGCTTTGCTATAGGCTTCCAGGGCATCCGCGCCCAGGGCCACACCACAGGGGTTGGCATGTTTGATGATGACACAAGCCGCGCTGCCGACCATGCTGCCCGTAGTGCTGTTAAAACTTTTGACGCACTCCCAGGCTGCGTCGGCATCGGCTATATTGTTGTAGCTCAATGCCTTGCCCTGCAACTGAACGGCGGTCACCAAAGAACTTGGTGCAGGGTACAGGTCGCGGTAAAACGCAGCACTTTGATGCGGGTTTTCGCCGTAGCGCAGGTCTTGCACCTTGACAAAACAGTCGTTGGATTGGTTGGGAAACGTGTGGCGAACGGGCGTGTTGTTGCCTTCTTCAAACGTGATCGATGACAAATAATTGCTGATAGCTCCGTCATATTGGCTGATGCGGTTAAATGCAGCGACAGACAGCGAAAATCGGGTGGTATGGCTAAGTTTACCGTTAGCCCGAAGTTCAGAGAGCACCATGGAGTATTGGGAGGCATCCGTCAATACACCGACATCTTTCCAGTTTTTGGCAGCACTGCGCACCATGGCCGGGCCACCGATGTCAATGTTTTCAATGGCATCTTCGAGTGTGCAGCCAGGTTTTGCGACAGTAGCTTCAAAGGGGTAGAGATTGACCACCAGCAAATCAATGGTGTCGATATCATGGGTTTCAAGTGCTGCAACATGTTCAGGCACATCACGCCGAGCGAGCAGACCTCCGTGAATTTTGGGGTGCAGGGTTTTGACTCGGCCATCAAGCATCTCAGGAAAACCCGTGACCTGTGCGACCTCAGTCACGGGCAGCCCGTGTTCTGCAAGAAGTTTGGCAGTGCCACCGGTGGACATCAGAGTGATGCCCAAGCAATGAAGGGCAGTGGCAAATTCGACAATGCCAGTTTTGTCCGAGACGGAAATCAGTGCGTTCATGGATGGTAAAAGTTAAATATCTAAGACAGGTGTAATTCAAAGTGATGTGGAATTATCTGTAGCTTGTAGAAGCGGCTTCCAGCC
>CAIYWD010000164.1 GCA_903929815.1 uncultured beta proteobacterium | reverse complement strand
GTGAGCCAAAAACCTGGGAGCGAGGGCATCTTGCCATCGAAACACCCGAGGGCGAGACGCCCTCGCTCCCAGAATCCCACATCACTTTGAATCGCACCCGGCAATCTCAAGAACTGGGGGTTGAAATAAGCGAACCGTGAGATATGAGTTGCTTGACCAATGATTCCACCGTCTGATTTCCTGTTTCCACCGTCAGTGTTGGGTTTTCTGGCGGTTCGTAGGGGCTGTTGATTCCTGTCATGTTGGGAATTTTCCCCGCCCTTGCTTGTTTATAAAGACCTTTAATATCACGCCGTTCACAAACTTCCAGAGAAGTATTGACGAAGACTTCTACAAAATTATCAGCGCCGATGAGTTCACGTGCCATTTCACGCTCACGTCTGTAGGGTGAAATAAATGCAGTCATCACGATCAAACCCGCATCCATCATTAATTTAGCCACTTCGGCAATTCTGCGGATATTTTCTACACGGTCACCTTCTGTGAATCCCAAATCTTTGTTTAGCCCCTGTCGAACATTATCCCCATCCAGAATATAAGTCCGCATCCCCCGGCCATGCAGTTCAACTTCCAACGCATTGGCCAATGTTGACTTACCAGACCCCGACAAACCTGTAAACCAGATCACTTTGCCTCGATGGCCGTTGAGCCGCTCTCGGTCAGCACGGGTGATGGACAACACCTGACGGTGTACGTTCTGGGAACGCCGCAAACTATGCAAAATCATGCCTGCCGCCACAGTGGCATGGGTGAACCGATCCACCAAAATAAAGCTGCCCAGCGTTCGTGAACGCTCGTAAGCATCAAAAACAATGGGTTTGGCTGTGGCAAGATTACAAACCGCAATGTCATTCAATCGTAGCTGCTTGCAGGCTTCTTGCGCCAGAGTGTCGATATTGACGCGATGCCTGATGCTGGTCATTGACGTGCCCACCCACTGGTTGGCGAGTTTCAAATCGTAGCTTCGACCAGTCACCCCCGCATCTTCGTGCATCCAAACCAGAGTAGCCTCAAATTGGTCGGTCATTTCGAGAGGCGATGAACTCACCGCCATCACATCCCCACGCGAAGCGTCAATCTCTCTGTCCAGCCGCAACGTGATGGCATCGCCTGCTTGGGCTTTGTCAAGCGTTCCATCCATCGTGACGATCTCTGCGACCAGAGCAGTTTGGCCAGAAGCCGTGACGCGGATTTCATCACCCACCTTGACTTCCCCCTGCGACACCGTACCGCTAAACCCACGAAAATTTGCGTCGGGCCGATTGACCCATTGCACCGGAAACACCATGCGGCACTCAGATGCACGTTTCACATCCACCGTGTCAAGATAGCCGAGCAAAGTGGGACCCTGGTACCAAGGCGTATGGGCAGAACGTTCTGTAATGTTGTCCCCAAGCAGCGCGCTGACGGGTATGGCCGTGATCGACACAAACCCCAGCGACTTGGCGAACTGTTCAAAGGCATCCTGGATTTCGTGATAAATAGTTGAATCAAAACCCACCAAATCCATTTTATTGATGGCCAAAGCGACATGGCGTAAACCCATGAGCGAGGCCAGATATGCATGGCGCCTGGTTTGCGTCAGCAGTCCAGTGCGGGCATCGACGAGTAACACAGCCAAATCCGCAGTGGATGCGCCGGTGACCATATTGCGGGTGTATTGCTCGTGTCCTGGCGTATCGGCCACAATGAATTTACGTTTGGATGTGGCGAAGAAACGATAGGCAACATCAATCGTAATACCCTGCTCGCGCTCCGCTACCAAACCATCGACGAGCAAGGCAAAGTCAATGTTTTGCCCTTGTGTTCCGTACTTCCTGGATTCCGACGCTAATGCTGCGAGCTGATCGTCAAAAATCTGCTGGGCTTCCCACAACATCCGGCCAATCAGGGTACTCTTGCCATCATCGACGCTGCCGCATGTCATAAACCGCAACAAATCCTGACGCTGCTGATTTGCCAAAAAATCATCCATTGAAGTGGCCAAAATGCTGGTTCGGGCATTCTCGCGTGAACGATTGCGCCTGGCGTTTTGTGTGGTGCGTGCCATTAGAAATACCCCTCTTGCTTTTTCTTTTCCATACTGGCCGAAGCATCACTGTCAATCGCTCGCCCCTGCCGTTCTGAACTTCTGGCGTTCACCAGTTCCAGAATAATTTCAGGCAAACTGGCCGCCGACGATGCGATAGCGCCTGAGAGCGGGTAACAGCCTAGCGTTCGAAATCGCACCATTTTTTCAGCAATTTCTTCGCCAGGCAACAATCGAAACCGCCCATCGTCCACCATCAAGATCAAACCCTCTCGCACCACCACAGGCCTTTCTTTGGCAAAGTACAGAGGTACCACGGGAATGCCTTCCTGGTGAATGTATTGCCAAACATCCAACTCCGTCCAATTTGACAATGGAAAAACGCGGATACTTTCCCCCTTGTTTTTTCTGGTATTGAACAAATTCCAAAGCTCTGGGCGCTGTTTCTTAGGCTCCCAGCAATGTGTTGAATTGCGAAAAGAAAATATCCGCTCTTTGGCGCGAGATTTTTCTTCGTCTCGTCGCGCACCGCCAAACACCACGTCAAACTGATACTGATTCAACGCCTGTTTCAACGCGACTGTTTTTGTAATATCAGTATGCAGCGCCGAACCGTGGTCAAAAGGATTAATATCTTTGGCAACAGCTTCAGGATTGGTATAGACCAACAATTCCATCCCGCTTGCCTTGGCCACGTGGTCACGGAACAAATACATCTCTTGAAACTTCCAGCGTGTATCCACATGCATCAAGGGGAAGGGGGGCTTGGCGGGGTAAAACGCCTTGCGCGCCAAATGCAGCATGACCGAACTGTCTTTCCCTACCGAATACAGCATGACGGGGTTTTCAGCCTCGGCCACTGCTTCACGAATAATGAAAATACTTTCATCTTCCAATTTTTTAAGGTGTGGGGTGACTGTTGAAGATCGAGGCGCAGCGGCGGGAAGATTCAACACGGGCAGGTATGCGTTGGGCGTCAGACTCACCGTGTCGGTGGATCGTGCATCGCGCAGCAACCCCACCAAGTCACCATGCGGAAACACGGCAATGTCTTTTGCAAAGAGAGATTGCAACACGCAAAATGCCCTCATTATTTCATCGGTTACTGCTACAGATAATGAGGCATCCTGCATCAAAACCCAGAAATTGGCACCGCGTGCATCGTTGGCGTGAAGGCAGATCAAACCACCTGGCCAAGTACAAAGCTGTGCAAATAACACCAGCTTGCGCTGGCTTCGCGCTTTGTCCAATGCCCATTTCAAGACGACAGAGTTGGGTGATCTACCTAGTTCATCTTCCAGAGTCTCCCCAGTCAATCCAACAGGCAGCACTCCCCACTCGATCAACCGGCGTTCGGCAGTGCGTTTGGTATTGGCCTCGCCCGCAGTCTGAAGGAATTCAAAGGCTCGGTCAGTATCCCAAACCTTCAAGGGTTCGCTACGCATCGCTGCGATTAGATTTGTCAAGATTTGCATATTTCGCCAATCTGTTGTGCAAGATTGCGATGATGATAGCATCTACAAAGTTGAACCTATGAATTTGTAACCGTTTAGACCTCATCACAGCCATCCGTCGCAGATATGGGCATCCAAGCTGGGAACGCGGGCATCTTGCCCGCAGCGGGCGGGACGCCCGCGCTCCCAAGCAACACATCACGGAATGTGGTCAGGGGGTCTAAACGGTTACATGAATTTCACACAATGCGACAAATGACGGCGAGCAACGGCGCAAATGGCCGACGCGGGTGCGATTCAAAGTGATGTGGTGCTTGCCATGTCTGACCTAAATTGCAAAAATCATAGCAATCTATGCAAGTGGGACGTGCAATGGCATTACTATTGGTGTTTTGAAATGCGCGATAGACAACAACACGACATCAAACCAGGCGATGAACCTGAACTGCACATCATCGAAATGCGCAAGGCCGACCGATTGGGAATAGCCCCACCCGACCTGGCAGCCTGGTTATCATTCTTTCGACCTGTACGATTCAAAAATGCAATTCTGTGCGAGTAGTTTTCGCAAAATTCGGT
>CAIYWD010000163.1 GCA_903929815.1 uncultured beta proteobacterium | reverse complement strand
CTCCAAGTAGTCCAGGCAGTCCGCATCGGTTCCGAACCAAGCCTGGAACTCACCCAGCGACCGTGGATAATGAATGCCAGGCTGAGGATGATCCATTTCCCCAGTCTACTCCAGATTACTCCGGTTAAGTGGAGAGCCCGAACAGAAAGAATTGGCCCCGTTGCTCCTGTGCGTTGCACTGGCCCATTTATCACAGAAATTTTGCACAAGGAAAGGTGAGTTATGACTTCAGGCAATGGGACTGAGGTAATAAAACACAGATCAGCCGATCCAGGTGTTGGTTGTAGAGCTTTGGGTTCAAATTCTCTTCCGTGCTGATGCAAATTGATTTTCTGTTCTCCAAAAGACAATGCCTTACGCCCGTCACCGAAAGTAATGGTTTCCATACCCAATGCTCTTGAATAAAAAGACGTGGTGGCATTGATGTCTTTGACGGTCAGTACCAAGTGATCAAGACTTTCAATTTTCATGGCATGATGATTTGTATGCTTAAGGATGTGGTCAACAATGAAGCCATATCAATCACAAAGCGGTATTTCACGTCGCTCTTGAGCATTCGTTCATAGGCAGCATCGATGTCTTGAATCTTGATGATTTCAATGTCCGATGTGATGCCATGCTGACCACAGTAATCAAGCATTTCTTGCGTTTCAGCAATACCGCCAATCAGTGAACCGGCTACAGACTTGCGACCCATGACCAATGGCGCTGAGTTCAACATTGGGTCCAAATCGCCAAGATACCCGAGAAGCACAAGCGTTCCACCCGTCGCAAGTGTTGGTACGTACAAATTGACGTCATGAACATAGGACACGGTGTCGATGATCAGGTCAAGTTGGCCGGATGCAGTGGCCATCTGCTTCGCATCGGTGGAAAGCACAATGTTATGGGCACCCAGTCGGTGTGCATCTTGCAGTTTACTTAATGAGCGTGTGAAAAGGGTCATCTCTGCGCCCAAGGCTTTTCCAAGTTTCAGTGCCATGTGGCCGAGACCACCCAAGCCAACGACCCCCACCTTGCTGCCTTTGCCGACTTTCCAGTGACGCAACGGTGACCATGTTGTGATGCCAGCGCACAGAAGAGGCGCAGCACCTGCCAAATCCAATCCATCGGGTATTTTCAGAACGAATTTGTCCGATACGACAATTTTTTCAGAGTAACCGCCGTAGGTCGGCATGTGATCATGCCTGTCGATGCTGTTGTAGGTATATGTCGAACCCTCCTTGCAATACTGTTCCAGTCCCTGCTCACAGGCTGAGCAATGCTGACAAGAATCCACCATGCAGCCGACACCGACGTGATCGCCTGCTTTGAAGCGGGTGACATCAGACCCAACACTGATCACGCGACCGATAATTTCATGACCAGGCACCAGAGGATAGTGGGCACTACGCCAGTCATTGCGAGCGCTGTGAATGTCGGAATGACACACCCCACAGTAGAGAATGTCGATGACCACATCGTCAGCACGCGGTTTGCGACGCTCAAAACGATAGGGTGTCAGGTTGTCAGTAGGGGAGTGGGTTGCGTAACCCAGTACATTCATGGTCATGGTTTTTCTCCAAAAAGTGGGTGCGTTTCAAAGTAATGTGGCTTTGCTTGGGTGCGACATCCATATCCTACCCCCCTTTTTCAAAGGGGGGACAAATACAGCGCTTTGCTCAAATAGGCCAGCCGTTCTCATTCCCCCCTTTGAAAAAAGGGGGTTAGGGGGGATTTGGATGTCGCACCCAAAAAGCCATATCACTTTGAAACGCACCCAACGCATACCCTAAAACGGTGCTTCAAACGCTGCCTGTAGCCATTGAATCTCGGCAGCATCCATGACCACCACATCAAAACGACACGCTGGTTCGTAGCCAAGACGCATGAGGTAATCACGGGCTGCATGCACAATGTGGCGCTGTTTGGTGGCGCTTACACTGGCTGCTGCACCGCCTTGATGTTTGGTTTTGCGCTGGCGTACCTCTACAAAAACACACGTGCCGTCTGGTGCGTTCATGATCAGGTCAATTTCGCCGCCGCCCCGACCAGGCGTTCGATAATTGCGTGTGACAAGGCGCAAACCAGATCGCTGCAAATAATCAAGCGCCACGTCTTCAGCACGGTCACCCATCTGTTTGGTTGTGCGTGGCTGGGGCTGAACTTTCTTCCAGATGGCCTTTAATTGAGTGAGTTGAATGAGTTGAGGAAAAAACATTGAAATCCCCTGTATCCGTATCCACATTGAGTGCGAGTTATGCCAGTGCCCTGTTGGCCGCGCAACACGCTTGCGCCCACCAGAATTATCCCAAAGGCACACTGTACATGGTGGCCACACCTATTGGCAATTTAGCCGACATCAGTCTGCGTGCTTTGTACATGTTGCAGTTTGCAGATATTTTGGCGTGTGAAGACACAAGGCACACACAGGCGCTTTTACACGCCTACGGCATTGACAGATCGCACACGCCAATGCTGGCTGTGCATCAGCACAATGAAGTTGAATGTGCCCAACAGGTGCAAGAATTGCTCGGGCTAGGACTAAGAGTGGCTTATGTCAGCGATGCAGGCACACCTGCCATCAGCGACCCCGGCGCACGGCTAGTCGCTACCCTGCGAGCAGCTCATTTTCCGGTGGTGCCTTTGCCGGGAGCTTGCAGTGTGACTGCAGCGCTCAGTGTGGCGGGGATTGCACCAGGCACGACGCAGCAAGGGGCGTTTGTTTTTGCCGGCTTTTTACCCCAAAAAACCAGTGAACGAACAGCGGCAATAGAAGCGCTTGTCAGTGAAGTTCGCACTGTGGTGTTGCTGGAAGCACCCCACCGCATTGAATCCTTGGCCACCGCGCTGGCATTGCTAAATGATCGATTGATAACCGTGGGGCGTGAACTAACCAAACAGTTTGAGGAAATTGCAACCCTTCAGGCCAAGGACTTTGCAAGCTGGCTAGAGCAAGACGGCCACCGGCTGCTTGGCGAATTTACGCTGGTGTTGCATCCCACCTCTGCTCCAGACACCCCCCCCAATCTGCGTGTGTTAAAGCTGTTACTGGATCAATTGCCATTGAAAACTGCCGTCAAACTGGCAGCACAACTGACCGGTGAGCCACGCAACAGTCTGTATGCACTGGCCTTGAGTTTGAAAGCGGGGGCAGGTTCAAAAGACTTGATCTCTGGATAAGAAATAGGCCTCTAGCCCTTATGCAGTATGCGTTGGTAGCTACTATTTTAATAGCTATTGTAGGTCGTGTTAGCGAAGCGTAACCCGACATTCGTCGTGCTGTTATGTCGGGTTACGCTTCGCTAACCCGACCTACACGATGTGCTAACCTATTGTTTTTATAGAACTAATTCTTAAGGTAGTGCCATTGGCCTCTAGCCCTTATGGCATAAGCGTAAGTAGCTATTACTAATATAGCATATTAATGACACAAAGGTATCCTCCATGGTTGAACGTGTTGATGGTGTTGTGATTGGTGCAGGTGTGGTGGGGCTGGCGGTGGCACGTGCGTTGGCGCTCAAAGGGCGCGAGGTTCTGGTCATGGAGGCCGCCCATGCCATCGGCACAGGCGTGAGTTCACGCAACAGTGAAGTCATTCATGCTGGCATGTATTACCCCACGGGTTCGCTCAAGGCGCGCTGGTGTGTGGCAGGTCAAGCCATGCTGTATGACTACTGCCAAACCCACGGCGTAGCGCACAGGCGTTGTGGCAAGCTGGTGGTGGCGAACAGTCCGGCGCAGGTGGCACAGTTGCAGACCCTTTTGGCTCAGGCACATCACAACGGTGTTCAAGGTGTGACCTTGCTGCATCAAGATGAGGCACTGGCACTAGAGCCTCAATTGCAGTGTCAGGCAGCGCTATGGTCTTGCAACACTGGCATTGTGGATAGTCATGCCTTGATGTTGGCGCTGCAAGGCGACCTTGAAAATGCCTCTGGCATTGTGGTATTGAATTCGCCTCTGGAGCGCGCCAGATATGCGTCAGGCGCTCTTGAGTTAATAGCGTCGGATGGCACACATTTGCAGGCCAAAGTCGTGGTGAATGCGGCGGGTTTGCAAGCACCGGCGCTGGCGCGGTGCTTTGCAGGGCTTGACCCACAACACATCCCTACTGCATATTACGCCAAAGGAAACTATTTCACGCTGGCCTGCCCATCTCCGTTTTCGCATTTGATTTACCCTGTACCTGAAGCCGGCGGACTGGGTGTGCATCTCACTCTGGATTTAGGCGGGCAGGCCAGGTTTGGTCCAGATGTGCAGTGGGTACAAACACCGGATGACCTAGCAGTAGATGCCACACGCGCCCCCGCGTTTGAGGCCAAAATACGCCAGTATTGGCCAGAATTGCCTGATGGCAGCCTGCACCTGGGTTACGCCGGCGTTCGTCCCAAAATCAGTGGTCCCGGCGAGGCTTGGCGCGATTTTCTTGTTCAAGGACCAAAAGAGCACGGTGTGCCGGGTCTGGTGAATTTGTTTGGAATTGAATCCCCAGGCCTGACCAGTTGCCTGGCCATTGGGGACGGGGTGACTCTTATGCTGTAACCATTTAGACCCCACCACCGTCATTCCCGCGAAGGCGGGAATCCAGACTGCCTGTGTCCCCTGGTCAACCAACATGCACTGGATTCCCGCCTTTGCGGGGTGCGTTTCAAAGGGATGTGGCTTTGCTTGGGTGCGACATCCAAATCCCCCCTAACCCCAATGGCACTACCTTAAGCATTAGTTATATAAAAACAATAGATTCAGACAACCTGATCTCTACACCGTCTGCCTAACCTCTGTGTTGTAAAAAATACATATAAATCAAATGTCTAATAGAAAATACAGGGATTCCTGAT